>DATDHL010000689.1:0-5484 GCA_036521575.1 Edaphobacter sp.
TGCGTTATAGAAGTGTAGGCATTATAGGACCGGCTGAGACGTTGGACGGAATATTTCTCGATGTTGGTAGCATCGGTCTGTGCTGGAACTTTCTACACCGATCAAATTCGTGAAACGCGTGGGGGAACGCGTCGCCGAGGCGTTAGCCAAGCGGGGCGTCGAGACCGTGGAGGACCTGCTGTATCACCTGCCGTTCCGATACGAGGACAGGCTGAATCCGTTGCCTATTAGTGCGCTGAAGGCGGGGACGATGGCCTCGGTGATCGGGGAGGTGCGTGGAAGCGTACTGCTGCGGACGCGGTCGATGCCGCTGTTTGAGATGACGGTGGGGCAGGGTCTCGACACGGTGAAGTGCATCTGGTTTCACGGCAGCTATCTGAAAGACAGGTTTCGTACGGGTCAGATGGTTGCGCTGTACGGCAAGCTTGAGGCTTCGCGATCGAGCGCGGGCAAGTTCAAGATGATTCAGCCGCAGTTTGAGATTCTGCCGGAGACTGGCTCGCCCGAGGCCGAGTTCGTGATGCTCGAGGTTGGACGCATCGTGCCGGTGTATGAGTTTCTGGGCGGCACGACGGCATGGGGAGCGAAGCTGACCTCGCGCTGGCTGCGGCGCGTGGTGTGGAGCCTGCTGGAGGAACTCGGCACCAACGAGACCAGTGTGCCGGAGACGCTGCCGCGGGCGCTGCGCGAGCGGTTGCGGCTTCCCGGACGACTCGAGGCTCTGCGGACTGTGCACTTTCCGGAGGCAGGGACGCCGATGATCGAGCTGATTTCGGCGGCGACGCCAGGACACGGGCGGCTGATCTTTGAGGAGCTGTTCTATCTGGAGTTGGGTCTCGAGTTGAAGCGGCGGCGCATGCGAGAGCGCGAGGGTACCGCCTTTGCGACCGACGTGAAGGTGCGCGAGGCGATCAAACAGGTGCTTCCGTTTCATCCGACGGCGGCGCAGAAGCGTGTGCTGGGTGAGATCGCCGCCGATATGCGCAGACCTCAGCCGATGCGTCGGCTTCTGCAGGGCGACGTGGGCTCGGGCAAGACTATCGTTGCAATGCAGGCGGCGCTGGTTGCAATTGAGAACGGCTACCAGGCGGCGTTTATGGCTCCAACGGAGATTTTGGCGACACAGCATTATCTGTCGGCTCGGAAGCTGCTCAGCGATGTGGTGTCGCCGCGAACAGGCAGGCCGTATCGGGTGACGCTGCTGACGGGTTCGCTTGATGACGCGGGAAAGCGAGAGGCGCGCGGCAGAATCTTTCGCGGAGAGACGGAGCTTGCGATTGGCACACACGCGCTGATCGAAGAGAAGGTTGACTTTGACAACCTCGGGCTGGTGATCGTCGATGAGCAACATCGCTTTGGGGTTCAGCAGCGGTTCAAGCTGATGAAGAAGCCGGGTGCGCTTGATCCCGACGTGCTGGTGATGACCGCGACGCCGATTCCGCGAACCTTGGCGCTGACTCTATACGGAGACCTGGATGCCAGCGTAATTGATGAGTTACCGCCAGGACGGACTCCGATCATCACGCGTCGCACAACAGAAGAACGCGCAGAGGATGTTTGGGGGTTTGTGCGCAAACAGGTAGAGGCGGGGCGGCAGGCTTACATTGTGTATCCGGTGATTGAGGGCGCAAAGGACGATCAGCCGGAGCTGGACTTTGCACGAGATGATGCCGAATCCGCTGAGGCTGAAGCCACTGTCGCGACTCGCGGTGTGAAGTCAGCGAAGAACGCAAAAAGCAAGGGCAAGGCAGCGAAGACGGAGAAGCTGTTCACACCGAAGAGGGCTCTACGTGCAGCGACCGACATGTACGAGGAGCTACGGGCGAGCGCGCTAGTTGGGCTGCGGCTCGGATTGCTGCATGGACGGTTGAGCGCGGACGACAAGGAAGTAGTCATGCGGCGGTTTCAGCGCGGGGATATCGATGTGCTGATTGCGACGACTGTAATCGAGGTTGGTGTGGATGTGCCGAATGCGTCCGTGATGGTGATCGAACACGCAGAGCGATTCGGGCTGGCGCAGATGCATCAGTTGCGCGGGCGCGTTGGACGCGGTTCAGCAAAGAGCTACTGCATCCTGATGACTGGCGGCAAGGTGAGCGAGCAGGCCGAGGCTCGCCTGGACGCGATGGTACGGACGCAAAACGGCTTTGAGCTGGCCGAGCTTGATCTGCAACAGCGCGGACCGGGAGAGTTCTTCGGTACGCGGCAAGCCGGTATGCCGGAGTTTCGCGTAGCCAATCTGTTGCGCGATCGAGCCGTACTGGAGCTGGCTAAGGTCGAAGCTGCGCGTTTTGTTCAGCAGCCTGATCCGGCGATATCGCGTGAGGAGCTTGACGCAGTTTGGGCACGATTGAAACAGCAATGGCAACGGCGGTATGGCCTTGTGGAGGCGTAAAGACAGGGTCTAGGGAATAGGGTGGAGGGAGTAGAGAACCAAGACTCCGGTTCCCTACTCCTTACCCCTCAAATCGCTATTCTTTAGACCCTATGCCATTTAGGAGGCGACAGCAGTAGTCATCATGTGGATCGCCGGTTGCGCATAGTGGTGTGCCTTCTTTGGGCCGCGCTTGCGGGCTACAAGGACGCGGATGCGCTCGATCATCTCCGCTGGCGAGCTGGCACCTTTCGGTAAAAAGACATCGGCGCATGAGGCGCGGTCGAAGGAGTTGACGGTGCCTGAAACAATCATTGCGGGCAAAGCCGGATGCAGCTGCTTGGCGCGGCGGACAAGTTCGTTACCGTCCATCTGGGGCATGATGAGGTCGCAGAGCAGGAGATCAAGCGAACCGGGGAGCGATCGCTCGACAACCTCCAGGGCCTGTTGTGCTGAGAGAGCCGGGATGACACGGTAGCCGCGCGTTTCAAGCAGAAAAGTGCGGACAGAGAGTACTTGTTCGTTGTCGTCTACGCAGAGAATCGTCTTCTTGGGCCGCAATGCAATCTCAATTTCTGCCGCACGCCGCCTTGTGGCGGACGCCGGCCGATGGGCCAGACAGGCGTGCCCACTGGTTTGCAGGCGTGCCGGTCCGGATGTTCAAAAACGGCCCCGCGGCCCGGCCGGATGCATACTCCGGCGCATAGTGGATCGGCTGCTCCAGTGGGAGCAGACAAGGGAGACAAAGCTCTCATGTCTGCTCCGTAAGGGACAGTGCCACCTGTCCAGCGCGCAAGGCTGCCGGACCGCGGGGTGAGAGAGATGCCGAAGCCACCGCAGATTGCCACGCGAACTCCGGCGGACGCACAAGATCGGTCTGCCGCGGATGCAATAGTGCCGAACCGGAAGCCGGTTGCGACGCTCGACTGCGTTTTGCAGACAGCGATGGTGCGCTGGGCGGAGGGCCGCGACTGCGAGGCAGTTCAACGTCTCTCAACTCAAGTTGTCAGTAATACCAGGCGAAAGAACTCACCGATAACGACCCGGCACGTTGCATGCAAAGTCCTCATCGACGCTTGCCAAGAGTATGAAGAGTTGGCCCACTTGGCAACGGCGAATTTTGAGCGAAAACGGCAATTATTAGAGCTTGCTCATCCACCGTTTTTTGCAAAGGCGCGTCACTGCTGGGGATTGATGTTACGGTCCTGTTGAAATCGCGTGCATCACGGCAGGAAAAAGCGTCCCATTGCAACGGGAATGGTGCGGCCTCCGACGAACACTTCTGACACTGTGTCGCCCGCGATCTTCGCAGAAACATAAATGCGGCTCGGTCGGCGCATCTCGATTCCCTGTTCGATCACCATCTGTTGCCCGCTCGCGACGAGGCCATGTCGCACGAGCCACGCAATGGTGCAGCCGGAGGCCGAGCCCGTCGCTGGATCCTCGCCGTTGTAGAACTGCATGCGGGCGTGCCAGTCTGCTACTGAGGCTTGATCAGCACGTGTGATGCAGTGGAAGAACTTTGCATCGCTACGGTTGAGATATGCCTTTGCAGCATGTTGTGGAATCGCCAGACGCGAGGCAACCTCAAGCGAGCGCAGCGGCACGATGCAGAAGGCCATGCCCGTCGATACTGTCTGCGCCGGCAGGTCAGGATCGAGATCATCGACCGAGAGGTTCAGTACAGCCGCGAGTGCAGCACGGTCGTGAATATCGCCGAACACCGGGTCGTTCTGTTTCATCGTTCCGAAGACGCCATGCTTGTTCGCCTGAGGCGGTGTGAAGCGTACCGAGATGGGGCCCACTGGTAGGTCGAGCGTGATCTGTTCGGCTCCTCGTTGCACCGGATGGTTCCAGTAGAGCCAGCTTGCGGTGCCGAGCGTAGGATGGCCGGCGAAGCGGAGTTCTTCCTGCACGGTGAAGATGCGGACCTGCACGCCGCGCTCGCATTCGACCTCAGGCTCGCGAGGCAGGATAAAGGTGGTCTCGCTCAGGTTGGTCTCGCGGGCGAGCGCCTGCATCTCTTCGGTCGAGAGTCCGCGGGCGTCGGTGAAGATCGCAAGCTGGTTACCTTCGAGCGGGCGCTCGGCGAAGACGTCAACCTGGGCGAAGTCGAACGCCACATGCGCCGTCGTTGGAGCTGCGGCAGAAGTTGTAGCAATTGAATTTGACATGGCAGGCTCCTCGGACTATGGTTTTGGTAGACCGCAATCAGGCCAACCTGCTTGATGCTAGCTCGGCTAGCCGCGGTACAAAAAATTTAACGATGACGATGATGCCCAACACGACCTCCACCCTATGCTGTTGCTGTAGCCCGGCGTGGGTATGCGGATGAGCGAATCGGAGTAAAACATCGTTCAAGCAACGCGAACCCACCCAGAGCGAATAACGGGTGGGTTTTTTACTGCAAAGACGCACTCGTAGTTATCTCAAAGGAAGTGTTGGGGACGCACCCCGGAAGGTAGATCGACCATGTCACTCCGTATCAACGATGTAGCTCCTGATTTCACTGCGGAAACAACGCACGGTACCATCCATTTTCACGAGTGGATCGGCGACAATTGGGCTGTGCTGTTCTCACACCCGAAGGATTTCACCCCGGTCTGCACCACTGAACTGGGCGCGGTGGCCGGACTCGAAGCCGACTTTGCCAAGCGCGGCGCGAAGGTGCTCGGCCTCAGCGTCGACCCAGTCGAGAACCATGGCAAGTGGGCCAAGGACATCCTGGATGTGAGCGGTTCAGCCGTCAACTACCCGATCATTGGCGACCCTGAGCTGAAGATCGCCAAGCTGTACGACATGCTCGCCGCCGATGCAGGCGACAGCTGCGAGGGACGTACCCCGGCTGACAACGCGCCTGTGCGTACTGTCTTCGTGATCGGCCCCGACAAGCGCATCAAGCTAACGCTGGCCTATCCGATGACCACTGGCCGCAACTTCGACGAGATCATCCGCGTGCTCGACTCCATGCAGTTGACGGCGAAGCACAAGGTGGCGACACCGGCGAACTGGAAGCAGGGCGACGACGTGATCATCACCGGCGCAGTCTCGAACGAAGAAGCGGACAAGATCTTCCCCGGTTACAAGACGGTGAAGCCTTACCTGCGCAC
>DATDHL010000690.1:0-6067 GCA_036521575.1 Edaphobacter sp.
GCCTCTTACTTAACAGCACTAGCCACCCTCAGCTGTTGCTCGCGGCCGAAGAGCAGGCGACCCCGCGTCTGCTCCAGCAGCACCCAGTCTTTCTGAAACTCTTCCATGGTCTCCCGAAAGTGATTCTTCGCCCGCAGCACATACCCAACCCTGCCAAGCATCAGTTCGAACGCAAGCTCAGGATCCGATTCCGCCGCCATCACATTCTTGTTGCCGATACCCACTCGCCGTATCGAGCCATTGATCTCAATCGCAAGCCAGGGATTCCCGTCGCTGTCGACGCTGGCGTTGCCGCTGTCATACAGTTGCGGAAACAGCCGCTTGTGGCCATCCGTATACTCCCGCACCTCGGCTGAAGCCAGCAACATGGCAAAGCGTTCGCGATAATCCGCCCACTCATCCTTTGTCCCCACCACGGCTGCACGATCCTCTCGGGCGGCCACCCGCAAGGTAGAGAGAAGTGCTTCGTCGTGATCTTCTTTCGCCGCTTTTGCCTCCCTCTCAAGCTCGATAATCGAGGGCGAAGGATGCCGCGAAAACTCCTTGTACAAACCAAACCGACCCGTCAGGAAATAAGCGACAAAGAAAGACCCCGCCACCTCGTGGTCGCCAATCAGCGCCGCGGGTATCAGGTACTTCTTCATATGGATCGCCGTCTCCGTGCCGCTCTGCGCAAGTCCGCTGCGAGGCATATCTCCTGGCTGCTGCGCAAAGTGCATGCTGTAAAAACCCAGCTCCGGCCGCTTCAAAGCCCAGTGCGTAAACGAGCGAGCAGCGGCCTTCGGAGCCATCATCCCAAGGTCGTTCGGAAAATCCCGATGTACCGAGTGCGGAAAGATCAGATTCACCAGCGACCGCGTAAAGACAGCGCAATTATTCGTAAACTCGTTGTAGTGATTCACATTCGGCTCATGATTCAGCCAGTTCACCACAGTCTGATCCTGTGCGCGCGTCGTGTGCACAGCATAGATAAAAATGTCTCGAACCGCATTCGCATCCACCAGGTCACGCCAGAAGCTATGCGCAACCTGCGGGCAGTTGGCGCCGCCACAGACATCCAGAAAGAAGCCGTCGCGGGCATGTACTTCTAAAGCCCCCTTCACCGCCCGTGACGCATAGAGCAGCCGATCGTCCGATGCCAGCGATCCATGCAGATAAAGACTCAGAGGAACCAGATTCCACGCAAACGCCTCTGTCTCCCTAAAATCCGGGTACGTCGTTACGATCGAGCCCTGTTCCCCCGCCTCACACAGCCGCGCTCGTACCGGAGACGCAGCACACACCCCCGACAGATACACCAGCGAGTGCCCTGCATGCGTATAAACGGAAACCCCAACCGTAGTCGGATCAGCCAGCACGACCCCAATGTCCGCCTTAGCGGCCAGATCGAAGATCGTCAGAGCCGCAAACAGAACTCCAGCGCGGCATATCCAATGCGGTAAAGATCCCAGAAGCGCCTCTCAGAAAATCCACTCGGCACACCTGCATGGATCCGGGCCCCCACTTATCTGGCCGGAAGACCGCGCACTCGAAGTTCACAGTCTGCAGCCATCCTACCACTCGTCACAGAAATCACCGTTAACCCCAAATGGCCGGTCACATAGCCAATCCCACCCTTTACCCTCCTCTCAGACACTCGAAAGGAGCAACAAGACGATGAAGCTTCGCACCTACCTCAACTACGGCGGCAACTGCGCCCAGGCCTTCCGTTTTTACGAACAGCATCTCGGCGGAAAGATCACAGCCATGATGACCCACGGCGAAATGCCAGCTGCGAGCGCTCCCCCAGCTGAATGGAAAGATGCCATCCTCCACGCCAGCATCATCATCGGCGGCACCGAACTCATGGCAAGCGACATTCCGCCCAACCAGTTCGAATCCATGCGCAGCGCCTATCTCTCCCTCCACGTCGACAGCAACGCCGAAGCTGAGCGAATCCACGCCCTCCTCTCCGACGGTGGCGAGATCTTCATGCCCATGCAGGAGACCTTCTTCGCCCACCGTTTCAGCATGCTCCGCGACAAGTTCGGCACATCCTGGATGATCATCCACGAGCTCCCCGCACCCAACGCCTGAGACCAGGAGGCACTGCAGGTGCCGAGTAATTCCACTCAATCGCTATAATGGAAGTGGAAATAGAGAAAAAGCCCCGGCCACCACCGGGGCTATCTTATTTGCAATTCAATACTTTGCCGGCAACGTACAAAGGTCCGTTTGATATCCCGCTTTAGAGCCAAAAAGAGGGGAGGGGAACCACGCCAGTCATGTCGATCCGCCAACAAATCCGCCCCGTCCTTACCCTCGCACTCCCGCTCATCCTCGCTGAATTAGGCTGGATGTCGATGGGCATTGTGGACACGATGATGGTCGGACACATGGCCAACCCTGCCCTCGCCATCGCCGCCGCAGCCCTCGGACAAGTCCTCTACAACACCCTCGGCTTCGGCATCGCGGGCATCCTCCTCAGCCTCGACACCTACCTCGCCCAGTCCCACGGAGCAGGTCGCTTCGACGAAGCCAACCGCTGGCTCCTCCACGGCCTCGTCCTCGCCGCTATCCTCGCCGCCGTCTTCATGGGCATCGTGGCCCTTGCTCCCCTCGCCATGATCCGCCTCCCCATCGACCATCAGGTCCTCGTCGGAGCCATCGCCTTCCTCCGCGCCCTCAACTGGGGAAGCCCCGTTCTCTTCCTCTACTTCACTCTCCGCCGCTACCTCCAGGCCTTCAACCACGTCCGCCCCATCGCCGTAGCGCTCGTCACCGCCAACCTCTGCAACATCGTCGGCAACTGGCTTCTCATCTACGGCCACAGTTGGGGCCCCATCCACATCCCCGCCCTCGGCGTTACCGGAGCAGGCCTGGCCACCTCCATCTCCCGCGCCTACCTCGCCCTCTTCGTCGCCCTAACCGTCTGGCGTGTCGAGCACAAGCACAACTACGGCCTCCGCTCCATGCTCCGCCACATCGAGAGCACCCGCCTCACCCGCCTCGCCCTCCTCGGAGCACCCGCCGGAGGCCAAATCTTCGTCGAAATCGCTATCTTCGCCACGGTCACCTTCCTCATCGGTACCATGGGCCCGCTCCCACTCTCCGGCCACGAGATCGCCCTCAACTGCGCCAGCTTCACCTTCATGGTGCCCTTCGCCATCTCCGCCGCCGCAGCCGTCCGCGTAGGCCAGGCCATCGGCCGCAAGGCCCCACAGGAAGCCGCCTCCGCAGGCTGGGCCGCCATCCTGCTGGGAGCAGCCTGTATGGCCACCTTCTCAGCCATCCTCTTCCTCTTCCCGCACCCCATCGCCCGAGCCTTCACGCCCGACCCATCCGTGATCGCCGCCACCATCCCACTCCTATTCGTAGCCGCACTCTTCCAGTTCTTCGACGGCCTCCAGATCACCGCCACCGGAGCACTCCGCGGAGCCGGAAACACCCACGCCGGCCTCATCGTCCAGATCATCGGCTTCTGGGTCATCGGCCTCCCCATCGGCTACCTGCTCGCCTTCCGCCTCCACCACGGAGCCGTAGGCCTCTGGCTGGGCCTATGCGCCGGCCTCATCGTCGCTGGCATCTCCCTCACCACCGTCTGGTACCGCTCCACCAAAAAACTCCGAGCTAGTTCTTTGACAATCGATACATCAACAACGCCATACGCTTAGCCTGCGTAGGAATCGAGTCCAGATAAACCGTCTCGCCCTCCGCATGCGCCCCCTCGCCCAGCGCTCCCGTCCCCACCAAGCCCGGAATATACGGCGCGACAAAAGCAATATCGCCCGCCCCACCCTGCATAGGATCCGCCACCACTTCCTCCTTCAACCCCAGCGCTACATTAATCTCATTCAACTTTCCCACCAGCGCTCGCGAGCCCTCCGTTTCAGCCATAGCCGGATACGCCTCCACAAACTGAATCGTAGCTCCGGTCTTCGGCAGGTGATCCGCAACAATCTTCCGCATCTTTGCCTCGACGCGTTCCGTCTGCTCATTGCTCAACGTCCGGAAATCCCCGCTCGCCAGCGCAACCGGAGGAATCACGTTCGTTTTGCCAGTGATCTCGCCCCCCGTCTTCGTCTCATTCCACTTCGCCGTTGCTCCACCCAGCACAAGCCCAACGTTGAACGTCAACCCCGGCTCCGGCAGTTCTTTCCGGAACGCATCAAGAATCCTTGCCAGCTCATAGATCGCGCCATAACCCATCGACTCTCTGAAGATCTGCGACGAGTGTCCGCTACGGCCCGAGGTCTCCAGTTCCCATGTGTTCGCGCTCCTGCGCGCAATCCGAACCGCGTCCTTCCCATCGATCCGCAAGCTGTTCTCGAACTCCAGCGCTATATCGCTCTTCTTCGCCGCATCGATCATGTCCTTCCTCGCGACGCTCACCGGCTCCCCATGCCTCTCTTCATCGCCACTCAACACAATCCTGATCTCCTCGTTATCCAGAGTCCCTGCAGCCTTCATCGCCTTCAGCGCCGTCAGCATCACTACCAACCCGCCCTTCATATCGACCACACCCGGCCCTGTAGCGACATTGCCATTTGTCCCCGGCACAATCGAATACTTCTGAAAACTGCTGCTCGGCTCAAACACCGTGTCCATATGACCGATCAGCAGCAGGCGCTTCCCGCATTTACCCACTCCTGCAGCACAAGCATGCTCCGCCACCAGATCCCCGGCACGTCCATCGAGACTCTCTAACGGCACCCATCGCACCTTGAATCCCAGCGCCTCAATCTCCGGCGCAACAACATCCTTCACCGCCACCACACCAGCAAGATTCATCGTCCCGCTGTTGATATTCACCAACTTCTCCAGCAGCCCAATCGCCGCAGGCGTCTCCCCATCGACAGCCTTGACCATCGCACTCTCGACCGGAGCCATCGTCGAGCTCTGCGGACTCTGCGCCCGAGCCACAGCCATCAAACACACCACAGCCCCAGCAATAAATGCAGTCGTCCCAATTTTTCTCATAGTGGCCGGAGAATATCACGCAACATCATCGCGACAAACCGTTAAGTCACCGGCAACTGCTCCCGCACGCGAGTCGTCGACCGCGTCGTCAGCGTAAACGCCGCTGCCAGAATCAGCCCGCCACCAACCCATGCACTCGGCCCCAGCCGTTCCCGCAACACCAGCACACCCAATAAGCTCCCAATCAGAGGCTCCATGTTCAACAGCACACCTGCCTGCGAAGCCGGAACCTGAGTCATCCCCCAGTTCCACAACAGCGTAGTCGTCGCCGTGCAAAGGATCCCGCTCGCCGCCAGCGCCAGCCATGCCTTCAGCGACACCCCCGCGACCGGCGGCATCCCATACCGCAAAGGAACCCACACAATCAGCATCAGCGTTCCCAACAGCAATCCATACGCCGTCACCACCACCGCCGAGTGCCGCTCCATCAACCGCTTATTAAACAGAATCCAGAACAGCGCAATCCCCAGCGAAAGCACCACCAGCAAATCCCCCGCCAGCGAAGCCTCGCCCGCCCCCGCATGATGCTTCCCACCCAGCGCAATCAAAGCCGCCCCCGTAGTCGAACCCGCCAGCGCCCCCCACCCCACCGCATCCATCCGCTCATGCGCAAACAGCGTAGCCCCCACCGCCAGAATCACCGGCATCGTCCCCACCATCAACGAGGCATGGCTAACCGTAGTCAATTCCAACCCATGAAACTGAATCAAAAACTGAAGCGGCACTCCCAAAAACGAAGCCACCGCCAGCACCCCCCACTCCCTCCGATTCAGCCCCGGACGATGCGTCACCAACAGTGGCACCAGCGCAATCATCGCAAACAGAAACCGGTACAGCACCATGTGACCAAAACCCATCTCAGCCAGCGCAATCTTCCCAAAGAAAAACCCGCACCCCCACAACGAACTAGCCACAGCACACGCGCCAAACCCCAGCGCCCGTCTCTTCTCCTTCAAAGCACCCATATACCCACTCTCGCACAAAACAACCCCGCACTGCCGTTGCGATTCTCCCGTGTCAGCAGGGAAAAAAAAGAGCTCCAGCCGAAGCCGGAGCCCTTTCCATTTACCGTTTGAACTAAAAACCACAGCTCACTACCAAACCCGGC
>DATDHL010000691.1:0-4243 GCA_036521575.1 Edaphobacter sp.
GGAAGGCGATCCATACCTTCGGTCTCTGCTCGTTGAGAGCGCTCATCATATTCTCGGACCGTTCGGTGTCATCGTCAACTGAAAATTCCCCACTTTGCATCGTTTGAATATTCCCCAGTGTGAGGCGGGTTGTGGTGTTGCGGGAGGATGCGGCGGAGGGCGTAGCCCGGAGCCGGATGCTCCCGCGCGGACGGTTCTGGGTTTAGCCTCCGTCTTTCCCAGGAAGTTTTGCGGTGATGAGTCCGGCCTTCTTCTTGTCCTTGAGCCGATAGCTCTCGCCCTTGATGTTGATGGTGGTGGAGTGATGGAGCAGGCGGTCGAGGATGGCCGAGGCGATGACGTTGTCGGCGAAGATCGAACCCCAGTCGCCATAGCTCTTGTTGGAAGTAACGATGATGGAGCCCTTCTCGTAGCGTTCACTAACGAGTTGGAACAGGCAAGTGGCGGCGAAGGAGTCGAGCGTCAGGTAGCCCATCTCGTCGAGGATCAGGAGCTTGGGCTTGACCAGCAGCGACATCCTCTCCTTCAGCTTGTTCTCGTCGCGAGCTCTCTGGAACTGCTGGACGAGGTCCTGCATGGTAACGAAGTAGACCGAGGATCCGGCGACGATCGCCTCCGTACCGAGGGCGATGCCGAGATGCGTCTTGCCGACGCCGGGCGGCCCCAGCAGTAACACGTTCTCCTTCCGTTCGAGGAAGGCGAGCGAAGCCAACTCCCGCAGCTTGCGTTCATCGATCGAGGGCTGGAAGGCGAAGTCGAACTGATCGAGTCCCTTGTTGTAGGGGAAGTGCGCCCACTGCGTCTTGAGTCGCACGTTGCGGGTATGCTTGGCGTGACTCTCGGCTTCAAGCGCCTGTTCGAGGAAGTCGAGATAGGGCAGGTCCTTGTTGGAGGCTTCTTCGGCGATGGCCTCGAAGCAGTTGGGGAGATGGGTGAGGCGTAGCCGCAGCATGTGGTTAAGCAGGCGTTCCGACTGAAGCGACATAGGCTACCTCCTCACAGAATGAGTCATAGGTCGAAAGCGGTCTGAACTCCACTTGGGGAGCCACATAGTGCAGCCCGACTCCCGGGCCCGGTGTGAGTTCGACGATCGGCACCGGCGGAGTCAGGATCGGCACCCGCGATCGCCTTGGCAGGCTTGCGTAATGGCTTCGTTCGACGATCATCTCTCCCCTTGCGGCCGACAGACGATGCTCGGCGATCAGCTGTTGCTGATGGAAGATCCGGATGGCGCCGCTGTCGAGCGGTTCGCGGACGATGACAGAGTTGCAGGCATAGCGATACGGCACCGAGTAGCGGTTGCCGCGATACGCCACCAGGCAGTCCTTCGCCACCTGGCGATGACTGACGTAGCTGGTGTCGTAAGCCGGCTGGCCGTTCAGC
Organism: Edaphobacter sp.; assembly: GCA_036521575.1. Lineage (GTDB taxonomy): Bacteria > Acidobacteriota > Terriglobia > Terriglobales > Acidobacteriaceae > Edaphobacter. The sequence continues at coordinate 1,384 of DATDHL010000691.1, forward strand.
GGCGTGAGCCCTTCATGGGGAAAGCGAATGAGGGGCACTTCCCGCGTCGTCGCATGGACGCGTCGGTTGGCCTCCCCGCACCAGACCAGGGCCTGCCGGTTCAACTCACTGAGCGAATCGAAGGCGATCCCTGGCCAGAAGCTGCCCTTGATATAGCGGATCGTCGACTCGATCTTGCCCTTCGTCTGTGGCCGATAGGGATGGCAGACACGCGGCACGAAGCCGTAGTAGCTGGCGAAGTCCAGCATCTTCGCATGAAAGCGTGGCTGCCCATCGACCCGGTCGAGTACCACCGTCTTCATGTTGTCGGTCAGCACCGTCGCCGTTACGCCGCCGAAGAACTCGAGTGCGTGGACCATGCAGTTCAACAACGTCTCGGCATCCTGTCGCTGGGTGAACTCGACATACTGCATCCTCGACCAGCACAGCGTGAGAGCAAACCCATACAACCGCTTGCCCGCCCAGTTGCCAAAGTGGCCCCAATCCATCTGCGCCTGCTCACCCGGCGCCGTCTCGAAGCGAACGAAGGCGCGTTCCTGGCCTTCGCTTCGCCAGGGTCCAACCACCGCTCTTACCTGGGTGATCCCCCCGGCATAGCCACGCTTCTGAACCTCCGAGAACAGCCGGGCAGCGTTATGAACGCCCAACTCCCAACGCTCGCGAAGATAGGAGCGGAACGGATCGATCTTCCACTGCTTCGCCTTCCGCGCGTAGGCGCGAGGAGCCTGCCGCAAGTACTTCCGAACCGTCTTGCGGTCCAGGTTCAGCTGGCGTGCGATCTCGCTCACGCTCACTCCGTCGTGATGTAGCTTCTGTATATCCATAAAACCCTCCAGTCGCACCATCCCGACCTCCAACGGTCAGAATGATCCCGTTCGGCCTCAACTGGGGAATTTTCAAACGGTGAATCTGAGGATTTTTAAGGTTCTTCCGCATATTTGGTGAAGCTCAAGCAGGTCTGGTGGCGGTTGTCGTGGACTTGATTTACACCGTGGCCAAGACGCGTAGACGCAGGAGATCGAAGCTGGCACGACCGTACATGGACCGTTTGATCAGTTTGAGGCGATGGACGTTTCCTTCGACAGGACCGTTGTTCCATCTGTACTGTAGCGCTGCCTGGACGGCTGCTTCGTCCCTGTACAGGTGTCTGGCGAATGAGGCGAGTGCGCTGTGTCGCGCCGATTCTTGCCAGTTCGCCCACGCGGGGAGATCGCGTTGCTGAACAATGCGAAAGAACTCTCGAGCGACACCGGCGGCTGTCGCGATCTCTGGGCAACGTCGGTACAGCTCTTCCAGATATGGTCTACCTGATTCGCATGGCTTCAGGATCTGCCATGTGGTTTGCCGGGGAGAGACTCGGGGCATCTGCGGAACGGTTGGCTCTCGATCAAGACGGGAGATTCGGCAACCATGATGCTGTCGGATCCAGTTCCGGACGATGCTATCCATGCCGGTGAACCCTCGTTCCCGCATCTCCCGCCACAACTGGCTGGCGTTATGACATCCTTCTTCCCATCTCTGGTCGAGATAACGACGATACTCGTCGATCGAGCTCCTTCGAAAGACAGGCTTTCTTTCCGGGAAATCGCCGGAGCGTGTCCATCGACGAATGGTGCGCCGGTCGATGCCCAAGCGGCGGGAGATCTCCGCCTGGGAGAGCCCCGTGCGTACCTGTTCGATAACCGATTCGTAGCGAGACACGCGACGATCCCGTCGTCCCTGTTTGACACGCTCGGCACGCGTCGGAATCGTCGCGGCGCTCGATCTCTCTATGGGTAGTATGCCCGTTCTCTCCGACACTACGCGAGCAGTCTCTGCCATGATCCGGTGATGAGGAGCCAGAACACCTGTCAGAGCTTCGCTCAGGTTGCGAAGCAGGTGCCAACGATCAGCGATCTGGATCGCATGTGGCACGGCTCGATGGGCGGCCTCGGCGTAAAGACTGGCACGATCGCGGCTGACGATCTCTATCCCTGGGTGAGCCCTGAGCCACGCAGCTGTGCTTTCGGCACTCCGATCGGGCAGCAGATCGATCACCTTGCGCCGCTCCAAATCACACACGATCGTTCCGTAGCGTTGGCCCTTGCGCCACGCCCAGTCGTCGATCCCGACAACTCGCGGAGCGCTTGAAGCCAGACTGCCTGCTCTCTTCTGCAACTCCCGCAGCAGTGTAGAACCGCTGGCCAGGATGCCGAGCTGTTCTGCCAGACGCGATCCGGCCGATCCACCCAGCACCAACGTGATCTGTTTCAAGGCCCCGGACAACCGACAGGTCCGGCGGCCATAACGCTGGACGGTGTTCGGCAACCGCTCTGTGAAGATGTGCTGACCGCACTCCGAGGTCCCACAGAAGAATCGGCGCACATGAAGTTCAATCCGAACGGGAATGCCCTCCCAGGGAAGATCGCTCAGGTGGCGGGAGTATCGACTGTGAACCCGACGGGACGTCTGGAGGCAGACAGGACAACAGCTCCTCTCACCCGCTGAGCGCAATACCATCACCAGCCGGTCTCGGCCAATCACCCTCAGTTCATACAGAACCACTTCTCCAGCATCTGGAACCAACGTTCGTTGTCCCATAGGCGTATACCGGAGCGACCACCAGAGCTGCCCTTATTGTTCATCCAACCGACCCGCTCGGGCAGTATCACCAAATATGCGGAAGAACCATTTTTCAGTTGACGATGACAGGTGCAACGCTTCGTGCCGGAATTCGAGAAGCGCTGGAATCGGTTGGCTCGCAAGGCCGGCCGCTCGTGGCGCGTCGACGAGACCTATGTGAAGATCCGAGGCAAGTGGACGTATCTGTATCGCGCCGTCGATCGAGAAGGCCAGACAGTTGATTTTCGACTGAGCGCCA
>DATDHL010000692.1:0-4421 GCA_036521575.1 Edaphobacter sp.
GCCATCCCCGAAGGGGATCTGCTTCCGTCGTTGCTTTTCTGGTTGTCATCCCCGAAGGGGACCTGCTTCCGTCGTTGCTTTTGCTCGTCATTCTGAGCCGAAGGGCGAAGAATCCCTGTATTTTCGAGGGGAGCGAAGCGATCCGAGCGCCATTCCCGAAACTGCGCCTCCCAGCCAAGCCCTGTCAAGCCTAAAACCGACATAGATCATTGCAATCAAACAACATACCCCATGCCGGATAATTCCCCTCAACCCGTTATAATGGTTTATAGAGCCAAAGAAGAAGAAAAGCCCCGGAACCCACCGGGGCTTTCCCGTCTTTATCGTTTCCAAATCAGTGCCATCGGTGGAAATCGGTGTTAAGTATTAAACCATTTGTTCGTAACACTTTAGCCGAGTAACAAAGCATAAGCATACCGGAAGTCCAGACCTAAGTACCATGTTTCCAAGACTTTGCCTATTTAAGTACGGGGGGAGGGGTACCCTTGGCAATGGATACCGGGATACTCAGAGCCCGAATGGCTCGCGCGTCTCCGCAATGTAAACACCTTGTCTTTTTACCGTCAACGCGCCTTTTGAAGGCTTCCTTTCCATCCGCCCTAAGTTAAACTGCAAGATTGACCCCCCAGAGGCAGCACGGATGAACGTTAGTTGCATCCCCAATCGAGCCCTTGTTACCGAGGCGCCCGACGTATTCATAGCCGGTGCAGGACCAGCCGGTTTAGCCTGTGCCATCGCCGCCGCCTTACAAGGCCTGCAAGTCACAATCGCCGACGGCATGAAGCCACCAATTGACACAGCATGCGGCGAAGGCCTCATGCCCGACGCTCTGGCCACGCTCTCCGAACTCGGCATCACACTGAACTCAACCGGCCCGACCGAAAGCGCACTCCTCCGCGGCATCCGCTTCATCGACGACGCCACTCCATGCGGTCGCCCCGCCAAGACCGAAGCCGCCTTCCCCGAAGCCCCTGGTCGAGGCATTCGTCGCACCCTGCTCCACCAGCTCCTCCTCGACCGCGCCGCCGCCCTCGGAGTCCAGTTCCACTGGCAGACCGTAGTCCGGCGCATCGATGGCCCCCAAATTCACACCAATCAAAGAACCTTCCGCGCCCGCTGGATCGTCGGCGCCGACGGCCCCCAGTCCCGCATCCGCGCCTGCGCCGGGCTCGACAAAGCCTCCATCAGCTCCCGCCGCATCGGTCTCCGACAGCACTTCGCCATCACCCCCTGGACGGACTTCGTAGAGGTCTACTGGACCAACCGCGCCCAGGCCTACGTCACCCCCATCTCGTCCGGCGAAATCTGTATCGCCTTCGTAGCCACCGAAAAATTCGCCAGCATCCAGCAGGCCCTGAGCCTCTTCCCAACCCTGAAGCTGCGCCTCGCCTTTGCCCCACCCACAGACACTCCCTTAGGCTCCATCACCCTCACTCGCCGCCTCCACCGCGTCACCTCCGGCAACATCGCCCTCATCGGTGACGCCTCAGGCTCCGTCGATGCAGTCACCGGCGAAGGCCTCGCTCTCTGTTTTCGACAAGCTCTCGCACTCGCCCAGGCCCTCAAAGCAGAGAATCTCGAAGCCTACGAGCACGCGCACCGGAAGATCCACCGCATCCCCAGACTCATGTCCCGCACCATGCTTCTGATGGACACCTACCCCATCGTCCGCTCCCGAACCCTCAGCACATTCCAGCTCAGACCCGCCCTCTTCTCCCACTTGCTTCACGTCCACATCGGCCACACACAGGTGCGTCTGCCCGGAGCCATCGGCCTCCTGGCCTCCGTGCTGTGCTTTCTCGGCAACTAAAGTAGTCCCGTGGTTAACAAGCTGCCTTTACACAGGCACCAGCATCCTTGTAAGTTGAGCTGACACCACACGAGAAAGCCGGTAAGACCTATGGACGACATCGAGAAGCGCTGCATTGAGATCATTGCCAAGTCAAAGAGCATCCCTGCCGACTCGATCACCCTCGACACGAGCTTCGACGAACTCAACATCGATTCACTCGATAAGATCAACATCTCCTTCGAGGTTGAAGAGGCATTCAAGATCGAGATCCCCGACGATGCACTCGGCAGTATCAAGACCGTCGGCGACGTTGTGCGTGGCGTCCATCAGCTCCGCGAGAACAAGCCGCCAGCCAACGCCACACCTTAGCCCACTGCCCCGCTCTAAGGAGATCCAGTCGACGTGAATCGTGTTGTTATTACAGGTTTAGGCTGCGTTACTCCCATCGGCAATACCGTCGACGACTTCCGCCATTCTCTCTTCACCGGCATCACCGGCATCGCTCCCATCGGCCCCTTCCCCACCGCACCAGCTGGCCATCCCGGAGTCCGCTTCACCCGGATGGCCCAGGTCGTCGGCTTCGACCCGATCCAACACATGTCGACGGGCACCGCCACGGCCACCGAGCGCGCCGCACAGCTCGGCATCGTCGCCGCCCGCAACGCCGTCGAACACAGTGGCCTCCTCAAGGCCCACGCCCCAGAGGACACAGCCATCATCCTCGGCTGCTCCTGTGCCGGTCGCCAGGCCGAAGAGCCTCAGCTCGCCAATCTCTATCTGCGCGACGCCCGCGCTCACCCCCTCACTGTGGTCCGCACCATGGCCAATGCGGGAGCCAGCCACGTCTCCATCGACCTCGGGATCACCGGCCCCGTCCTCACCATCTCCACCGCATGCGCCTCCGGAACCCACGCCATCGGCATGGCCTTCCACATGGTCCGCTCCGGCATGGTCTCTGCGGCCGTCGCCGGGGGTCACGACGCCCCTCTCACCTTCGGCTTTCTCCGAGCCTGGGATAGCATGCGCGTTGTCTCCCCAACTCTCTGCCGCCCCTTCTCCGCAGACCGCGACGGCATGACCCTCGGCGAAGGCGCTGCCATGTTCACCCTCGAAACCCTCGAGAGCGCCCAGTCCCGGAACGCCACCATCTACGCCGAGATCGTCGGCTTCGGCATGTCCGCCGACGCCCACCACATCACCCAGCCCTACTCCGACGGAGCCGCCAAAGCCATCCGAGCCGCACTCAAGGACGCCAACGCCTCACCCTCCGAGGTCGGCTACATCAACGCCCACGGCACCGGCACCCAGGCCAACGACTCTACCGAAGCCGAGGCCATCCACAAGGCCCTCGGTAGCGACATCGCCCCCACCGTCCCGATCAGCTCCACCAAGAGCCTCCACGGTCACTCGATCGGAGCCACTGGAGCCATCGAAGCTCTGGCAACCGTCCTTGCGCTCCACCACAATCAGCTCCCGTTCACCTACGGCACCACCAGCGTTGACCCTACTCTCAACCTGGACGTCATCACTGAAACTACCCGCACCGTCGACCCCCTCCGACCCATAGCTCTCTCCAACTCCCTCGCCTTCGGAGGCCTCAACGCGGTGCTCGCATTCCGCAAAGTTGATTGAAAGTTTTGATCACGAGATACAAAACCCTTCATCGATCTCTTCCGAAACATCTATGAGATAACAAGCTAAGCCTCGGAAAGGCTTGTATTTATTGGGTTTTTCTGCGATCAGCATACCCTTTACTAGGCCTGCAATTCGTCCCTGATTTCAGTTCGTTCATCCCAAAAAATTTCTTGCAAAATTCTCAGAGCGAGTTTACGTTTACGTAACTCCTTTCTTAAACAGTCGTTTTCGCCACATTTCAACTAGCCGTTCGGCCTTTGGAACACAGTGACGTACCCGCAGCAATCCTGCTGCGACGCTGGCATTTCTGCATTTATTCACAAAAAAACCGTCTTCAGGACGGGCAGGAAATCTTTGTCTCATTTTTCGGAGGAAGCATGCATCCTGCATCACGAAAACCACGAGCCACCCTATTTAGCCTCATCGCCTTCACTCTAGCCCTCATTTGTAGCCTTCCCAGCGTCGCCCAAACCTTCCGCGGAGGCATCAACGGCACAGTTACCGACCACACCGGCGCAGCCATCGCGGATGCCACCGTCATCGCCACCCAAACTGATACCGGTGTAGCGCACAACACCGTAAGCTCCAGCGCCGGAACCTTTCTCTTCCAGGATCTTCCCCTCGGAAACTACAGCGTCACCGCCTCTTTCTCCGGATTCCAGACAGTAAAGATCGACAAGGTTCTCGTCTCCGCTGGAACGATCTATACCCTCCCCATCACCCTTCCACTGTCTAGCTCCGTAACAACGATCGAGGTCGACGCCGCCAGCATTACCCTCGACACCACCACCACCACGCAGACCACGGTTCTTGATGCCAAGGCCGTCGCCGATCTCCCACTCAATGGCCGCGACTTTACCCAGATGATCCAGCTCACACCCGGCTTCGCTGGTTACGTCGGCGGTGGCTATGGTTCGCTCAACGGCACTCGCGCCAACCAGATGAACTGGCAGATCGACGGAGTCGATAACAACGACCTCTGGCACAACGTTCC
>DATDHL010000693.1:0-2979 GCA_036521575.1 Edaphobacter sp.
GCGGCTGCGACGCCGGAAGAAGCGCACAAGATTATGTTCGATGCGTACATCAAGATGCGCGATGCGCTCAAAGCCACTGGCCGACCGATTGTGTATAGCCTCTGCCAGTATGGCGACGACGCTGTGTGGAGATGGGGCACGGAGGTTGGCGGCAATCTGTGGCGTACGACGGGAGATATCTCCGACAAGTATGCGAGCATGGCGGCGATCGGATTCAGCCAGGCGGGTTTGGCGCGGTTTGCGGGGCCGGGGCACTGGAATGATCCTGACATGCTGGAGGTGGGCAACGGCGGCATGAATGCGGATGAGTATCGGACGCACATGAGTTTGTGGGCGATTCTTGCGGCGCCTTTGTTGGCGGGGAACGACCTGTCGACGATGACGGCGGAGACCAAGGCGATGCTGACCAATCGCGATGTGATTGCGGTCGATCAGGATGCTGCAGGCAAGCAGGGCGATCGTGCGTGGGTGGAGGGACCGATTGAGATTTGGGTGCGTCAACTGGCGGATGGATCGAAGGCCGTGGGCGTCTTCAACCGGCATCCTTCGGCGCTGACGGCGACGGTCGACTTCAAGGCGCTAGGGTTCACTCGCGCTGTGAAGGCGAGGGATATCTGGCAAGGAAAGGACCTGGGCACGATCAGCGCACCGTATACGGCGAAGATTCCTGGACATGGCGTTCTGTTTCTGAAGGTGTCGCAGTAGTTCGGTTTTCGTGGCGCTAGTCTTCGATTCGTTAGCTTGGGAGACGGAGTATGCAGGTTGTCGATGAAGCGCTGAATCGGCGCGCGTTCCTGAAGCTGGGTGCCGCAGGGCTTGCGGTGGCGGGCCTGTCGTCGCGGGCGGTAGCGGAGGATGCAGGAACGCGAGATGTGCCGAAGCGTCCGCTTACGCTGCGATCGGCATCTGTTGAGTTGGTGCTCGATGCGGAGGATGGGGTTCCGTTCGAGTATCGTCTGCGAAAGAGAGGCGTGCGCTTTGCGGGTGAAGGGCTGGGTGAGGCATTGCGGGCAACGGTGCATTGCAAGGAGCCTTTCGGGTTTGTGACTGTAGTGGTGAAGCCGAAGGGCAGCAAGGCTTCCACCAATGTTGTCGACTTTCAGTTCACGGCGATGTATGCGTCGAATGCTCCGGCGGTGGACTTCACGCTGCGCTATGCGCTTGATGGCGCCATTCTGCGGTTGACGCTGGAAGACGTGAAAGAACGCGAGGTCTTCGAGCTCATCTCGCTTGCTATGCCGTCGATCGTGACGGTGCATGAGGGCGAGGAGAACGCATGGCTTGCGCATGGTGATGCGGGTGGCGATTTGGTGTCGCTGCGCGATGCCAAGGCAGGGAAGTTGCGGCCCAATACATTCTGGGGCGAGATCAATGGGATTCTTCCGGTCATTATGACTGGGCATTCGGGCGCGGTGTGTGTGCAGGAGACGACGGCCTTCATGGATGGAACGCTGTTGTCGGTGGTGGGCGATGCTCCTAATCGTCGGGCCTTGATGGGAACGACGAAGGTTCATCGGGTGGATGGGAGCGCTTGTTACGACATGAACCTTGGCCGTGAGGCTCCGAAGAGCTGTGGTGGCAAAGCTACGCCGAACATGCTTGTGGAGCAGAAGTCGGCGCTGCGGCTGGACTTTCTGGAGCCGGTTGAAGGAGCGAAACTGACGTGGCTTGATGGGGCGAAGCTGGTTCGTGCGCGGATGCCTGCGATTCCTAACCACTTCTACGACGATAAGTTCATCTACGGGATTCGGACGGATGAGCCTACCTTTCCTAAGCCTTCGGCTACGTTTGAGCGTGCAGAGGAGATGATTCGCGAGATGCACGCGCTGACGGATGGGTCGCCGCAGTTGGTGCATGTGTGGGGATGGCAGTTCCGCGGGAAAGATACGGGTTATCCGGCGGTGAATGTGGTGGACGAGCGCATCGGGGGATTCGATGGCATGATGCGGTTGATGGAGCGGGCGAAGCCGTTGAATGCGACGGTGAGCTTGTCGGACAACTATGACGATGCGTATCGCAGCAGTCCTGCCTGGGATGAGGCGATGATCGCGCGCAAGCCCGATGGCGAGTTGTGGAAGAGCCGCAACTGGACGGGCGAGGAGTCGTATATCCAGGGGCTCGCGAAGTATATGGAAGGTCCGGGCGTTGAACGTGTTCGCTATACCGTTGAGCGGTACAAGCTGCCTGGGACGATTCATGTGGATGTGCTGTCTTACTTTGCGATCCGCAATGACTGGGATCCGAAGAAGCCTGCAAGTGGGATTCGCAATCTCTATGCGGGACGCTACAGGATTCTCGAGGAGTTCAAGAAGCATGGCGTTGATGTGACCTCGGAAGGGCTGCGTTATCCGTATGTCGGCAAGATGAGTATGTGCTGGTATGCGGGTGGGCCTGCGCCTTGTCCTTTTGGGGGTAAGCCTGTGCCGATGTTGCCGCTGGTCTACCGCAAGAGTACGACGTGGGGACGCGCGGGGAATCGTGGCGATCTTCCGTTGCTGTTGATGATGTTCTATGGTGAAGCGCAGCACAGCATCTTCGGCGGCGATACGTCGATTGGGCAGCGGCTGGATTCGTTCTACCTGGCGATGGTGCCTTGGTTTCGGCAGCACATGCTGAATATTGAGGGCTTCGAGCGCGATGGAGAGAAGACTGTGACGCGGCTTGAAGGCGTGGGCAATCGTGTCGATATCGATTGGGAGAAGAAGAGCTACGGTATGACGCTTGATGGTGCCGAGGTCGCTCGGGACAACACGACGTTTTGCCCGTTGGGCAACGATCGGATTGCGATGTACAGCGTCTCGGATGGCCCGCTGACGGCGACTTTGCCCGCCGGCTGGAATCCGAAGGAGATTGCGGCTTCAGCGTTGTTCTCTGATAGAAAAGAGACTGTGGCTTTCACGCTCGCGGGTAGAAAAGTCACTGTGCAGATGGCGGCGCGAAGGCCGGTGATGATTTATCGGACGAAAGAGATGAGTCAGT
>DATDHL010000694.1:0-1518 GCA_036521575.1 Edaphobacter sp.
TGATTCTCCCGCACGGTCTGCCGGGGTATGAGATGAGTGGAGACTTGGCACAGTCCATCCGGCGAGCGGGGTGGAACGTTATGCTCTTCCATTATCGCGGGACCTGGGGCGTGCCCGGATCTTTCTCCCAATCATCTGCCATTGAGGACACGGCCGAGGTGGTGCGCTTCTTGCGCGAGCCGGCGAACGCCGCAAAATATCGCGGGGATCCAAAACTTGTAGTCCTGATCGGACACAGCTTTGGCGGGTTCATTGCCGGATATGAAGCTGCTCATGATGCCGATATCAAAGCGGTTGCAATGATCGCAGCGGTGAATCTGGGGAAGATTAATGCCGATCCGAAAGAGCGCGAAGCCCGTCTGAAGCGCTGGGAAACGCAGTTGCATCCGGTGCGTGGCGCCACTGCGGCGGAGCTTTTTGCCGAGGCCGAACGGCATACGAAAGACTGGGATTATGTGCAGTGGGCGGAGGCGCTGCGCACGCGTCCCGTGCTGCTCCTCGAAGCCGACGATCAAAACCATGCCGATATGGAAGCTTTGGCTTCTGCGCTGCGACAGAAGAGCGCCGGCGCACTCGAACAGGCAGCTGTCGCGACCGATCACAGCTTCTCGGATCGCCGTATAGAACTTCAGTCGATCGTGATCAAGTGGTTGGAGACTCTGAAAAAATAGATCACCTGAGCATGCGGCTTTGCGAGCAGTTTCAGGGTGGTCGGCTACCCTTCCACAACTGGCTCAGACACTTCAAGGGTTCGGCTCGACCCCAATGCGATCGTTGACGGCTGATCGAATTCGCTGCTTGCACCCAAGGTACCGTTCGGTGGTTTGAATTGAGACGTGCCCCAAAAGGAATTGGATCTGCTCCAACTCACCGCCCGAAGCATGGCAGAGCCGAGCACAGGTCCGACGAAGATCGTGCGGCGCCAACTTCGGCACGCCAATACACTTGGCGGATTCCTTCACTATGTGCCAAACCGCCTTTACCGTCATGCCCTCTCCCCATGCTTTTCCTACTTTGTTGACCCTGCGAAAAAGCTTCCCTCGATCAATACCGGCCGCAGCAAGCCACACTTCTAATTCGCTTTTCACCCAGTCCGGAACGGGGAACCGTTCGAACGTGGCCTCCCTTACCCTTCAAATCGACGATTGCCCAGTGTTCCTCCCGCTGCTGGAGATGATCCAGCGTCAATGCGACGGCTTCGTGTCTTCTCAACCCACACGCGAGCAGGAGAGCCAACAAAGCGCGGTCTCGTTTTCCTTTCAGCCGCTCGCGATCAGGAGCTTGCCAAAGCGCTTGCCCCTGCTCCGCAGTCAGCCAGTTCCCAAGGCGAACGCCTAACTTCTTCACGCCTTTAACTCGACGAATACCCGCTGCCAGGTCGGCACTCAGCAGACCGCAATCGGCTGCCTCATACGCAAGACGGCGTACGGCACCTAGTCGTAGATTGACCGTGCCAGGCGCGAGTAGACGAGATTCGAGGTGAGATCGGTAGCGCAGAACCACTATTCGATTGAATGC
>DATDHL010000695.1:0-2050 GCA_036521575.1 Edaphobacter sp.
CGTGATTGGATCCCATTGGCGCGGATACCAGTGACACCCCGAACTGGCCGCGCGCTGTAAGTGATTATCTGGTAAAACGTTTGGATGATCTCTCGGGTAGCTTTACCTTTTGTGATCGCAGCGATTATCGCTTCGACGCCAATTCATTCGCAGACTACTGTCGAGCGACATACGCCTGCCGCCGCGGAGATCGTTCCGCAGTCGGCGAAGCTGGAGAAGGTCGCCACCTGCTGCGAATGGCTGGAGGGCCCGGCGATGGCGCCGGATGGGCGTCTGTTTGTTACCGACACGGACCTGAATGAGATCATGACAATCTCGCCGGACGGCAAGATGAGCACTTTCCTGAAGCCCGCGGGAGTAAAGGATGGGGGCTTCCATGGCAAGGAACCGGGGACGAACGGGATGGCGTTCGATGCGTCAGGGCGACTGACGGTTGCGGGGCATGCGCTGCGCCAGGTGTTTCGCTTCGACAAGCTGGATGCATCGTCTTCGGTGACGGTGTTGGCAGATAAATATCAGGGGAAGCGGTTCAATAGTCCGAACGATCTGGTTTATTCGGCAGATGGTTCATTGTTCTTTACGGATCCGCCATATGGTCTGGAAACACAGAAGGATAACGATCCGAAGAAGGAACTGCCGTTCAACGGTGTGTATATGCTTCGCGGCGTCGCACATCGACCGGCGGGGTCAGCTTCGATGGAGCCGGTGCTGCTGATTCGCGATATGACGCGGCCGAATGGGATCGCGCTGTCGCCGGATGAGAGATATCTCTACGTTGCGAACTCGGATCCGAACAATCCGGTGTGGATGCGGTATGCGCGTGCGATGGACGGGACACTTGCATTGGGTGAGGTGCTGCTGAGTGCGAAGGGAGCGCCGGGAGCGGGTGGACCGGATGGAATCAAGGTGGATGTGAGAGGGAACATCTACGGCGCTGGTCCGGGTGGAGTGTGGATCATCTCGCCAAAGGGCGAGCATATCGCCACGATTCATGTGCCGGAGCGGGTGAGCAACTGCGGGTGGGGTGGGCCGGACTGGCAGACGCTGTACATTACGGCATCGAGCAGCGTGTATCGGATACATCTTGGGATTCGCGGTTACGATGTGCGGCATAGATGAACCCGGCTCCGATTTGCTTGTACAACGGTGGGATGATTCCTTCCCGGCTTTTCGCCTTCACGTTGTGCGTGTTCTCAGTCTCCGTCTGCTTCGCGCAGAGTTCGTCAAAGGAGGCGCGCAAGCGCGCGGAGCTTGGCGTGGATGCGCTCCAACGCCATTAAAGTTACCTAAGAACGATGCAAGTAGGGCGACAGCTCGATTGATGTTGCCGATAAGCCGACTATTCGGCCAAGTGACAGCTGGATGAGTGCTAAGCCCTGTTGTCGCGAGTTGACACGCAACTTCGGGTGATCTTTGAATCCGTTAGCCATGAAGCAGTTGCGCTCAGATAAGGCACTGTAATTTCCACGGTGCGAATCACTCGTCCATGCTCCTCATTTCTGACCATCCTTTTACACTGCAGTGACACCTTCTCTGCAAGCAACGGTGTATTCAGTCCTCTACAAGCCATGCGCTGGAACTCTGCGGGCGTAATCTCGGCTTTCTGACAGGAATGATGAGATCTTGCTTGGTTAGGACCATAAGGGTTTACTGGACATCGGTGGTTCTCTGTGCGCTACTCTGTTTGGCGGCTGGCCTTCTCGTTGCCTGCGGGGATACAAAAACTCTGCCAACACCCAGCCCGGGTCTCGTGGATCTCGCAGTAGCTGGTCAACAGTTATAAAGGTGCGCACCGCAGGCAGCCACGTCGTGTTGCTTGAGGAGCGGCTGAACTCCATCTTTGAGGACGGTCCACAACGCACGCTGGCGACATTGCAAAGCGAGGGCCACACAGTGCAAACCTACATGCCGCCACCGGGATGGTCCGTGGTTGACTTCGCGGTGCATCCTTCCGGCGACATCTCGGCAATTCTCACCACGGCTACCGGAGTCCGCATCGTTCGGCTTGATCCACATGGCTCGATTCGAAGCGACCAACTATTTCTCGACC
>DATDHL010000696.1:0-8639 GCA_036521575.1 Edaphobacter sp.
GACATATCAGGATCCATGAAGATGATCTCCCGTTTTGAACTGCACGCTATCCACGACGGACGATTGCGGCGTTATGCGGGTGGTGGCTTTTTCGTCCGTCATCCGGAGAGCTTGTACATCTCGGATCGGGGGGCTGCCGAAATACCGCCTGTACTCCCGATTGAACTGATTCGCGCTTTCGTATCCCACTTCGTATGCTGCGCTGGTTGCGTCGACTTCATCCAGCAGCATTCGCTGTCGAGCAGCGTGGAGACGAAGTTGCTTTTGAAATTGGAGCGGACTCATTGCGGTGAGCGCGCGGAAGTGGTGGTGAAGCGTTGAACGGCCCATTCCAGCAAGATCAGCCAAGGTGTCTATGTTCAAGGGCTTTTGGTAGTTGGCTCTGAGCCATGCCACGGCCTTGGCGGACCGATTGTTCTGGTCTCCGAGCGTCGCGATCGCTCGAAGACGGGCCCCTTGCGAGCTCTGCAATAGCCGATAGGTCATTTCACGGCGAAGCATCTTGCCCATGAAATGTATGTCTTTGGGAGAATTAAGGAGATCGAGAATCCGCGAACAACAGCTAATGATTTCAACAGTCGAGTGTCCAATGGCCATACCGCCTGGGCCGACAGGTGTCTCACGAACATCAACCTCTTCCGTGTTGAGGATATCTCGTGCTGTCGCAATATCCAGTTTCAGGAAGAACGCCAGATAGGGCTTCTCTTTACTGGCCACTGCTACCTGACTAATGACCGGGAGCTCCAGGGACGTGAGGAGAAACATATTCTCGCCAAACGTGTAGCTGGATTTACCTAGTTCCACTCGTTTTTGCCCTTGCGCGACAACCAGCAAGCTTGGCTCGTAGCTACAGCAAACAGGAACCGTCGGGGCGGTCACGCGGTAGAGATCAAGGTCTAATGCCGCCTCCGAGTGCTTGCCCAAGGTTCCAACCACCTCGTCAATCTTTGTTGCGAGCACAGCGAGGGCGGTCGAAATCTGATTGGCGGTCTCCTCACTACTTTTCGGATATTTCCTCATATTTCCTCCCCCTGTTCATGCTCTAAGCATACCTCTGCTTGCATGGCAGGAAAGAAAGAACCGCTGGCAACTCAGACAATTAGGCAACGAATAGGACCGATCGTGCTAACGGTCGGCTTGAGTTGTTGGCTAAGGTGGAATGACGCCCGATTCGGCGGTAACGAGGAGAACAATGAGCAAGGTTTGGTTTGTTACGGGATCTAACAGCGGTATCGGTCTGGGCATCGCGAAAGCGGCCCTTGCTGCCGGCGACCATGTCATCGCCACCGGCCGAAACATGGAGAAGCTAACCGCGGCTTTTGCCGGCGAACTGCAAGACAACCTTGCACTCGTTCGCCTCGATGTGAGCGATATGACGCAAGCCACGGCGGCCATAGCAGAGGCAGTCAAGCGCTTTGGACGTATCGACGTCGTCGTCAACAACGCGGGGTACAGCATCCTCGGAAATTTCGAAGAACTCTCGACCGAAGACTTCCACGATCTCTTCCAGGCCAACTTCTATGGCACCGCGAACGTCATGAGGGCTGCTCTTCCTGTACTGCGGAAGCAGCGCTCGGGCCACATCATCAACCTGAGCTCGACCGCCGGTGCGGTTGGGATGAAGCACTGTACCGCCTATTCCGCGACGAAGTTTGCAATCGAAGGTCTTTCCACCGCCCTTGCGACAGAGGTGGAGCAGTTCGGCATCCATGTCACAGTCATCGAGCCAGGCTTCTTTCGGACGAACTTTATCCAAAAGGGCAACGTGAAATATGCCGAGAGCACGATTCCCGACTACGCTCACGAAGGTCCGGCCGAGGAGATGTGGTCGTCGTACAACGGCACACAACCTGGCGATCCAGCCAAACTTGGTCAGGCTGTTGTCCAGATCGCAAACATGGCCAAGCCATTGAAGCTGTTCGTTGCCGGTGCTGACGCCCTTGCAATCATTACGCCCGCAATCGAAGAGCGCCTGAAGACCATGCAGGATACCGCCGAGCTTTCCAAGTCAACTGCAATTGCCTGAAAACCCGACTCTTCCCCCGGCGATTGGGAATTTATCGATCGCCGCATAGCCAGCAGGAGAACAAAGTGAAGACAAGAAAATTAGGTGCGCTGGAAGTCTCAGAACTCGGCTTTGGATGCATGAACCTTGCCTCCAACTATGGCCCTCCCGCGTCGATCGACGATGCGATTGACGTCATCCGCACGGCTCATCACAAGGGCGTGACGTTCTTCGACACTGCGGAAGTCTACGGCCCGTACATGAGCGAGACCATAGTTGGTGGAGCGCTTGAGTCGGTGCGCGATGAGGTGAAGATCGCAACGAAGTTCGGTTTCGACTTGACGGAGAAAGGTGGTCTCAACAGTCGGCCGGAGCACATCAAGTGGATGGTGGACGCATGCCTGAAGCGTCTGCGGACGGATCACATCGACCTGTTCTACCAACATCGTGTCGATCCCAATGTGCCAATCGAGGATGTTGCAGGTGCCGTCAAGGATCTCATCGCGGACGGCAAAGTCCTGCACTTTGGACTCTCGGAAGCAAGCCCTGCAACGATCCGCAAAGCCCATGCTGTTCAGCCCGTCGCCGCGCTTCAAACCGAGTATTCGTTGATGAGCCGCGACCCGGAGCAGAACGGTCTTCTCGATACCTGTGAAGAGTTGGGTATCGGATTCGTGCCGTGGGGCCCAATCGGAATGGGATACCTGACACAAAAGCTGGAGCCAAGCACCAGGTTCGATCCGAAGTCGGATCTACGTTCGACTTTCGAACGCTTCCAGCCAGAGACGATCGCGGCGAACAAGCCTTTTGTTGATCGCATTGCTCAACTTGCGAAACAAAAAAATGTGACCACGGCCCAGCTGTCTTTGGCCTGGTTGCTTGCTCAGAAGCCTTTTATCGTTCCGATCCCGGGTACGGGCAAGATCAAGCATCTAACTGAGAATGTGGAAGCCGCCAAGCTGGAGCTCACACCTGAAAATATTGAAGAGATTGAGCAGGCATTAGCAGACCTTCAGGTGCATGGTGGACGCATGAATGAAGCGCAGATGAAGGTCGTTGAAGGTTAGAAAGATCGATGTGTTGCAACCTCTGTACTCGTTAGATGGAGGCACGCATGGCGCAAGACAAAAACGAGTTTGATGTACCGACGACGGCGCTCGCGAAGCTCAGCCGACGTTCTTTCCTGTCCCGTGCAGGTGCGGCTGGCGTTGCGACTGTGGCCGCCGCTATCCCTATGACGGCTGTGGGTGAGATTCTGGAGAAAGAGCATCAGGAAGCTGCGCCGCTGGCGGCTGAAGCGATTCCGGGGACGGTTCCGGTCACGTTGAAAGTGAATGGCGAGTCGCATTCATTACTGATCGACCCGCGTGCCACGGTTCTCGATACTTTGCGGGAGACCCTGCAGCTCACCGGGACGAAAAAGGGTTGCGATCACGGCCAGTGTGGTGCGTGTACGGTTCATGTGAACGGTCGCCGTGCAAACAGTTGCCTGCTCTTGGCAGCGATGCACCAGAACGCCGAGATCACAACGATTGAGGGTTTGGGCACGCCGGCGAAGATGCATCCGATGCAGGCATCCTTCGTCCAGCATGACAGCTATCAGTGTGGCTACTGCACCTCCGGTCAGATCATGTCTGCCACTGCCATGCTGCGTGAACCTTGCGGCCCGACCGACAGCGACGTCAAAGAAGCGCTCAGCGGCAATATCTGCCGCTGCGGAGCCTACCCCAACATCGTGGCTGCGGTGCAAGCGGTTCGCCGACTCGCCTAGAAAGGACCCACAGCATGCAGCTCTTCGAAATCCTAACTGCCGCCAGCATTTCTGACGCAATCAAAGCGCAGTCTCTTGCACCCACGGCCCAGCAGGGTGCTCCCATTCGCTTCATCGCGGGTGGCACGAATCTGGTCGACTTTATGAAGCTGAACGTGGAGACTCCACGCCAACTCATCGATATCAATGGGCTTCCCCTCGACCAGATTCAGCGCGAGCCGGGCGGTGGCTTCAAGATCGGCGCGTTAGCCCGCAACAGCGACGTTGCCCACGACAAGTCGGTAATCAGTGACTATTCCGTTTTGTCGCAGGCGATCCTCGCCGGAGCCTCGACGCAGCTCCGCAATATGGCGACCACGGCTGGCAATCTTCTCCAAAAGACTCGCTGCGTTTATTACCGAGACACAGCGTACGCTTGCAACAAGCGTCAGCCCGGCAGCGGCTGCTCCGCAATCGGCGGACAGAATCGTATGCTCGCCATCCTCGGCACCAGCGACCACTGTATCGCGAGCAACCCGTCCGATCAGAACGTCGCGCTTGCCGCCTTGGAAGCAACGATTCACATCACCGGCACCAAGGGCGAGCGTTCCATCCCCATCCAGGACTTCTACACGCTGCCGGGGAAGACGCCAGAGCGGGAGACGGTGCTTGAGCCCGGTGACCTGATAACACACGTCACCCTGCCTCAACTTCCTGAAGGCACCAAGAGCCTGTATCTGAAGCTTCGCGACCGCGCTTCCTACGAGTTTGCCCTTGCCTCCGCCGCCGTTGCAGTCAAGCAGAAGAACGGCCGTATCGAATTCGTGCGTGTTGCGTTAGGTGGAATCGGAGCCGTTCCATGGCGCAGCCCCGAAGCTGAGAGAGCCTTGCAAGGAAAGGCTGCAACTGCGGCCAACTTCCGCGCCGCCGCCGAAGCCGCTCTTCGTGGCGCACGACCGCAATCGCAGAACGGCTTCAAGGTCGAACTGTCCAAGCGATGCCTCACGCACGCGCTCACCCAAGTCACAGCCCAGGCCTAAGGAGGTTCGCCGTGCAGGAACAGACTAAAGAACAGCAGCCAATTACGCAGAGCAAGGTCATCGGAATCCCGACACCGCGCATCGACGGCCCTTTGAAGACCACTGGCACCGCCGTGTACACCTCCGATCACCATTTCCCGGGCCTCGTCTATGCGTGGCCGGTCACGGCGACGGTAAGCAGCGGAACTGTGGAGAGAATTGACTCGACAGCTGCCGGCAAGATGGCGGGAGTAGTTGCGATCTACACGCATGACGACATTGGCCCGCTCTACAGGACGCCTCCTGCGTCCGGACTCAGTCTCCTTCAGGATGAACGGCGCCCGCCGCTTGAAGACAACAAGGTGAGCTATTACGGACAATATGTCGCCGTTGCTGTCGCCCGCACCATAGAACAAGCGCGCGTAGCGGCGGAGGCAGTCAAGGTCACCTACAAGACAGATCCGCACAGCACCTCGGCGACCCTTCTTGGAACTCCACTTGCGACGCCAGCCATGAAGCCTGGCAGCAAGCGTGGCGATACCGCAGTTGCCTTTCAAAGAGCAACGGTGAAGCACGACGCCGTGTACAAGACACCAGCCGAGACCCATAACCCGATCGAACTGCATGCGACCGTCGCGCTGTACAAGGACGGCAAGTTTACCCTCTATGAAACCTCGCAAGCCGTGGTCAATCACCGAGACGTGATGGCCGCAGTGCTTGGCGTTCCAACCGAAAACGTTCAGGTAATTACCAAATTCCTTGGCTCCGGTTTTGGCGGAAAGCTGTGGCCCTGGCCACATGCCATTCTGGCTGCAGCATGTTCTCGCAATCTGAACCGCCCTGTAAAGCTGGTGGTCAGTCGATCCATGATGTTCCAGAGTGTCGGGCATCGTCCCGCCATCGATCAGCAGATTCAGCTTGGCGCAGAAACCAGCGGCAGGTTGACGGCAATCGTGCAGAACTACGTCAACCACACGTCGATGCTGGACGATTACGACGAGGGCTGTGGCGAAGCTACGGCACTGCTCTACTCCTGTCCGAATGTCAGCATCGCCAGCGGTATGGTCCGTCGAAACGTTGGTACTCCAACCGCAATGAGAGGTCCCGGGGCCGTGCCGGGACTGTACGCTTTAGAGAGCGCGATGGACGAGCTTGCCATCAAACTCAGGATGGATCCTGTCCAACTCCGACTCATGAACGAGCCGGACAAAGACGAAAGCTCGGGCAAACCCTTTTCTTCACGACACCTCAAGGAATGCCTCACCGTTGGCGCGGAGAAGTTCGGCTGGGCGAAACGGAACCCTATGATCGGTTCCATGAAGAACGCCGATGGTCGGACCCTGGGCTGGGGTGTTGCCGCATGCTCCTGGGGAGCCATGACCATTGAAGCAAAGGCAACCGTGGAGTTACTGCAGGACGGCTCGGCCCGCGTTTCGTGCGGAACGCAGGACATCGGGACCGGCACCTACACGATCCTGGCGCAACTTGTTTCGCACGAAACAGGCATTCCTCTTCACCAGGTGGAGGTTGTTCTGGGTGATACAGCACTTCCTTCCGGACCGATCAGCGGAGGGTCCTGGACTACCTCATCTGTCACGCCTGCAGTTCTCGGAGCCACTCGAAAGGCGGTCGAGATGCTGCTGACGATCGCGGTGAAGACACCGGAATCATCCTTCCATGGCAAGAGACCCGAAGACTTGGAGATGATTGATGGCGGTGTTCGGCAGAAAGACCTGGCCTCCACGCGAGTCGGTTCCGGTGATGTATTGAAGCTGGCAAAGGTGCAGGCGGCAAAAGGCAATGCCGAATCGCGCGGTACCTTCGGCGATCCGAAAGCGGAGTATGCCTTTCACAGCTTCGGCGCGCAGTTTGCTGAAGTGACCTGGCAGCCAGAAATTGCGAGACTGCGGGTTAGCCGTGTCGTTACTATCGTCGATGCTGGCCGCATGCTCAATCCCCGCGCCGCACGGAACCAGATCGAGGGCGCCGTGGTGATGGGTGTCGGCATGGCGATGCTGGAAGCGACTGAATATGACGAACGCTCCGGTGCGCCAATGAATGCGAGTCTCGCCGACTACGTCATTGCCGTGGCCGCTGACTGTCCACAGATAGACGTAACCTTCCTCGATTATCCGGACTATCACCTTAACGCTCTCGGTGCGCGTGGCGTCGGTGAGATCGGCCTGGCCGGTGTGGCCGCAGCGATCACAAACGCCGTCTACCACGCAACCGGTATACGAGTGCGTGATCTGCCGGTACGGATCGAAGACCTGCTCAGCGCTCCGTCACCAGTCCTGCATACGGCCTGACCGCATCGCCTAGACCGTCCCTGATTCGCTCGCAGGTCAGAGGTACACAAACGGAGCCGCGAAATATCGTCCAGCTTTGGAAGCCCGCATGGAGCCAAAGATGCCAAATCGATTTGACTATCGTCGTACACGTTTCAAGCAACGCCCTATCGGAGAAGACACAATCTTGGCTCAAATTTTTGACAGCAATTCCGCCATTGACGAAGTACCGTCTGGCCAAGCGGATGGGTATGCCAGGCAGAACGGGCTCCAGCTGGGAATCAGGAGAAGCGATGACGATCTCATTTGAGAACAAAGTGGCGCTGATTACCGGGGCCGCGTCAGGCCTGGGGTTTGCCACCGCGAAGAAATTCGCAGAAGCTGGTGCATCCGTCGTACTGGCCGACTGGAGCGAGAACGACGTGCAGGCTGCCGCGAAACAGCTAGCCGACGCGGGCCACACGACGCTCGCCGTCATCTGTGATGTCTCTGACGATGCGCAAGTTGAAGCGATGGTCGCTCAAACGGTCGCCAGGTTCGGTCGTTTGGACGCCGCGTATAACAACGCAGGCATTCAGAACATTCTCGCGGAGACGGCGGATTCTCCCCGCGACGATTATGACCGCGTGATGGCGGTGAACCTTCGCGGCGTGTGGAGCTGCATGAAGTTTGAACTGCAGGTGATGCGCAAGCAAGGCAGCGGGGCGATTGTGAATTGCTCCTCTCTCGGAGGCCTGGTCGGCGGCGATCAACGCGGAACGTATCATGCTGCAAAGCATGGAGTGATCGGCTTCACGAAGAGCGCTGCGCTGGAATATGCAACGCGCGGCATCCGAGTGAATGCCGTATGTCCTGGCTTGATTTATACACCAATGGTGGATCAGATGATCGCAGGCGGACAGGAAGATGGGTTGCGCGCAATGGCCGATTCGCTCATCCCCATGCGACGCATGGGCCGTCCAGACGAGATTGCGGATGCGGTTCTATGGCTGTGCAGTGATATGGCAAGCTACGTTACTGGTCAGTCCATCTCGGTGGATGGTGGCTACGTGATGCGGTAGTCGGAGGCACGATGGATCTCGTCACAAAAGGAGAAACCAGTGAAGACTCGCAAGCTTGGCAGTGCAACTCTTGAGGTGTCAGAAATCGGCTTAGGTTGCATGGGGATGAGTTGGTCGTACGGCCCCCCGAAAGATAAGCAGGAAATGATCAAGCTGATTCATGCTGCGGTCGATCGCGGCGTCCACCTTCTTCGACACAGCCGAAGTGTACGGTCCGCTTGTGAACGAGGAGCTTCTAGGTGAAGCCCTGGAACCCTATCGCGGATCTGTTGTCATCGCGACGAAGTTTGGCTGGCAGCCCAACCGCGGCGACAGCGATCGTTGGAACGCCCTTAACAGCCGACCGGAACATATCAAACAGGTGGCCGAGGGCCTCTGTCGTTATTCCTTTACCTGTAGAAAAGGGGCTTCGATTGGCGGTTTTATTCCGTTACTTGTAGAAAATTCCTTTACCTGTAGAATTCCAGACCGGCGGTTGCGCGTCGGCTCCATGTTGCAGTTCTCCGGCTGAATTCG
>DATDHL010000697.1:0-3122 GCA_036521575.1 Edaphobacter sp.
GGCATCCCCAGGCAGTTCCAGCTCGGAGCCCATCTCACCTTCTAACTCCGATGGCAGCAAGCGCGCAACGCATTGTCACGACGATGAGCAGAAGCGCTTGCTGCTCCTTACTCTTCATCCCGGCGCAACGCCTTGCGATGCCGAACCGACGTGCCCTACGGAAAGGATCTACAGGATGGTGGACAGAAGGAGCTTTCTGACAGGAGCCTCAGCCACTTTGCTGACGGGCCGCAAGGCGCTCGGCGCATCTGAGCGCAAGGCAGAACGGAAAGACAACCTGATACCGTCACAGCCAGGAACGGCTCCGAACTACTGGTGCACGTGGGCTGCGCAAAACTATATGTACGGTCACAACCTGCCGGAGTTGGACCCTTCTATCCTCGAAGGAGACTCGGGCAGTGCACTAGCCCGCGATGCAATCGGGGAGCATCAGCTATTCGGCGCCGATGGATGGGCGAAGTCTTTCTATCCGCAGGCTCGAAGCGACGTCTACCTGCTGCTCGATGACGGATGGGAGACTGGCGGAACGGCCACCTTCGAACTGGATCCGAAGAAATTTCCATCCTTCTCGGGAACGCCCGTGGAACGACTGGCTGCCCTAAATCGCAAGGCTCGCCAAGAGCAATGGCGTGGTATTGCCCTGTGGTGCCGCAATCCTCCCGGCGGAGAGGCAGACAGGCGCCTCGAAGACTGGAGCGCAAAGGCAGCCATCGGCTACTGGAAGATCGACATCGGTGATCCATCCTTTCGTCTGACTGCGCTGCGTGACCAGACACGCCTTCCACTAACGTTGGAGCACGTATATGGCGAGTTGCCTGTGAATGGAGACTGGCACAAAGATGGTAGGTTCGGCTCGCAGCCCTGGGGCTCGCGCCGTCTTGATATTCTCGCTCACACCGACGTCTACCGCACCTATGACGTTACTTCGATCCTCTCCGTGCCCACAACTCTTGATCGAGTAGCAGAGATGCTTAGAGGGGCAGAGGGTCACCCTGAGATATCCAGCCTGCTCAACGTCGAAGATGAAGTCTACGTCGCTGCCGTTCTTGGCTGCACGATGGGCGTCCTCCGTCATCCGCTCAACGGACTGCGCCCCGGACCGGACACAGACCTCTTCTTTAGTGGTCCGCGGCAGACAAAGCGGCGCATGGACGAAGTTGTTCGCGCGTTGAGATGGCAGCGACTGGCGCAACCTTTCTCGCCCGGGTCAGGAATAGTTAGGGTCAGCGAGGATGTTCTGACTGACAGCTGGGCGCTTCGAGCGCGGGCAGACATGGCAGAACGACCTCATCGGACAAATCGTCCGGCAGGGTGCACCCGCATGCCTCACACGGAATCTTGATCTTCCTTCCGTGCGGAGTACGGGAGAGAAACCATTCGTATTTGCATCACGTTTTCCTAATGGAGCGGTAGCGATTGGCGCGCAACAGCGCACTGCACCGTCCCGAGCCTGGCACATGCCGGAATCTCACATCACGTTACGGGTCGGCAATGCGCCAGGGCCCTTCGGCATCTTCGGCGATCTCTCAAGCCTTACCCTTGTCTTCGACAGGCCGCTGGGCAAACACCGAGTCTTGGCCCAGGACCTCAAGGGTGATCGTGCCGAGGACATCACGCACCAGATCGGCCGGGGCGAAAAAAGATTGCAGTTCTCACGCTCCCTGATGCGAAAGGTTGGACTTTCTGCGGCGACGCCGGGGGATCTATCTAGCCCAGGTCTGGTTCTTGCGCTCGAAGATCGTAACGTTTGATAGTAGCGTCGCGGACGTGAAGAACAAGCTTTCACATAGGTTCTGATTTCGTGGTAAATGGTCCCACGAGTTCTAACTGGCGGGGTTTAAGCGACGGGAACAACATTGAGACGATAACATCCCAGCTGATCCCAAACGATCCTAAATCGGCACTCCTCTAACAACTTCGTTTCAATCGTGTCCGCTGATTCTAAGCCACTTAGGTTCATTGGGTAGGGGGCCATGAAAAGGCCGGCGTCGGCGGCGGTTCGATCCCGTCTCTGGCCACCACTTATAAATCAGGAACTTAGGTGCCACTTCAAAAAGTGCAAGAGGATTGCAAGAGGGTGGCGCTACTCTATTGGGATGCAAGAGTTGAAGACTGTTTCCCTGCGCCCCAAGAGCCAGACTGTCTCCGTCTACACCCGCCACATCACCACCTGCCCGAAGAAAGGCGAACCGCAATGGAGACGTTGCAGATGCGCGGAGTACCTTTATCTGCTTCGAGACGGAAAGAACAAGACAATCTCCGCGAAGACCCGCTCCTGGGACAAAGGCCGAACAACAGGCCCAGGAGATCCGGGAGAGTTGGGACCCGGTCAAGCAGAAGCTGCGGGAGTTGGACCAACTCAAGCAGGCCCAAGAACTTGGCGAAGTCACGATTGCGTATGCTTTGGAGCGTTGGTTGGCTTCGGTGAAGGCAGACAGCGACTCGGGCAACGAGCATACCCATAGCAAGTACCAGACCGCCGCAAAGCATATTGGAGCGTGGGCGCGATCGAATACCCAGCCTCCACAATGGCGTTCTAATTACGCTTTATCAAAAACCATATTCGGCGCTGTATGTTTTCCAGCCGCTCGGTCCGGGTACAGGCGTCTTGGTCGCAACAGCATTGACTTTCGCGTGACTCCGCGAGTCTTCTGCCAGTCCGGAGCGAAGGCCCTGCGCCAGTTACGCGTTCCAGGCCTAACCGTCATGATGATCGTCGCTCTGGCGTACCTTTATAACTATTCCGGAATGGCTTTTACTTTGGGCGCGGCAGTAGCCCATGTAGGACCTGTCTTTCCCTTGCTGAGCGCTTACCTCGGTTGGGTCGCCTGTTTCCTTAGTGGAAGTAATACCGCAAGCAATCTATTGTTTGGCAATCTTCAAGTCGCCGCCGCTCACCAACTTCATCTCAGTTCAGTTTTATTGGTCACAATAAATTCGTCCGGCGCCGTAGCCGGAAAGATGATTTCCCCGCAAAATATAGCCATCGGTGTGACGACGGTCGGGCTGGTGGGCCAAGAAGGCAAAATATTGCGTGCCACGTTCTGGCACAGCATCCTGCTTACTGCGTTGCTCGGCTTGGTGGCGCTTGCCCAAGCATACTGGCTCACGGGAATAGTTCC
>DATDHL010000698.1:0-2364 GCA_036521575.1 Edaphobacter sp.
CAGCGGCGGTCGGGGGCCCCTGCGCCGGGAGACAAGAACAAAGCGGCAAACAGCGGCGTATAACTGAAGAAAAAAAGGATGACGCCAGGCGCAGAGGCCTGGGTGGCCACCGGCGCAAAATACAAGTTGTAGGTGGCAAGCGCCTGGGCCACACCCCACAAGAAAAATCCACCGGCAGAGAGCCGCCAAAAGGATCGGGCAAATTCCGCGCTTCTAAAGCTGGCCTGGAGACAACCAATCCCTGCGAGAGAGGCGATGAGGGCCTGCAGGATTTGGGACAACGCCGGACCGGGAGGCCGCGACCCGAGAAATGCCAGGCCAAAAATGTGAAGCGTTATTGTAGCAAGCGTCCCCAAGACCAGGGGAGATCCCACGCGAAATCTTCTTCCCAGCATGGCGGTGCGGAGTGTATGAGTCTGTGTGGCAACTGTGTTGTCTTGGCGAATATTGGTGAATTCCATGATCTTCTTGCTTCCCGGTGAAATCTTAGCCTCGGGGGGGGTTGAATTTGCTCGACGCGGGGCATGGCTATCGCGGGCTGAGCCGCCACCTGCGCGTTAGATTCGACGCCGTGGTTGCCAGGGTGAATTCCGCAGCTACTTTTTTCAGTCCGCGTATCCGAAACCGCCGCATTCCGCGCTGCTCTTTCAATATTCCCATGACCGGCTCCGCCACTGCTTTTCGCCGTCGATATATCGCCCGTCCGGTCGTAGAGCTTAACTTGCTGCGCATGCGCAGCAGGGCCGCATGACGTGTAGCTTGTTTCAGATTCCCGCCACGATGCAAAACACAAGCCCTGTTGCTGTCCGGCACATACGCATCGATCGCGCGTTGTTCCAGGACTTCCAGGTTGTGCAGCGAGAAAAAGCCGCTGTCCGCACTCACTTGTCCCGGCGGCTCGCCACACTCGCGTTGCACCCTGTCCACCATCGGCACCAGCAACCCGTTGTCGTTCAGTTCCCGGCTGACCTGTTGCGCCACGATCAAATGATCGTCGCTCACCGCCAGCGTCGCGGTGTAGCCCAGGGTGAATCCCCGGCGGTCCGGCAGAAAGCGGCTGTCCGCGTCGGTACGCGAAAGCTTCCGCATGCCGGACTTCTTCAACCGCTGCAGCCGTGCGGGAATGGCGCGCCGTTGCCCTGCGAGCTTGTCCATCGCCGCGCGGGCCATCTCCAGCCCGGCTCCTTCATTCGGATCCTCGCTGGCGCACTGTTGCTGCCACCGCCGAATGTTCTTGCGGATCCGGGCGCGTTCCGCCCGCAGCTTCTCGAGCGAATCCGTGGCGCTGGTCGCCGCGTTGGCCGCAATGCGCGTGGAGTCGATGGCTACGTGCCCCCGCTTTCCCAGCCCCAGCGAGCGCGCCAACTCCACCACCTGCGTGAAAACGTCGTTCAGCGCTCGCCCGTGCCGCTTGCGAAACTCGTTCAGCGCCCAAAAATCCGGCTGCGCCCCTCCCGCCAAATAACGAAACGCCAAATCTTCCCGGATGCGCTGCTCCAGCCGCCGCGAACTGGTCATCCCCAGCGCGTAGGCATACAGCCACACCTTCAGCAGCAGCACCGGATGGCAGGCCGGATGCCCTTCCTCGCTATAGCCTGCTGCAAACTCCCGCAAGTCCTGCTGCTCCACTGCGCCATGCACGAAAAAACAAAGATGCCTTTCCCCCAATACGTCGCGCACTGTCGGCGGCAGCAAATACGCTTGCTCCGGGTTGTACTCTAGAAAATTCGGCATTCCGCGCTCCTCCTCTCCCGGCAGTATAGCCGCTCCGTCAAGCCTAGTTGCCACACAGACTCTGTATTCCCCCCTCTTTGCCCAGTCAAGCGAGGACCTTCCGGGTACTTGCTCGAGGGGGACGGGCTGGATCGTTTCCTGGGGTAGACTCTCGTGATCCACAGTATGCAAGCCGACGCGATCTTTGGCCTAAGTCATGGGCAACCACTTACCGTTTGAAGGCGGCAGTTGACACTCGTGCGGGCCATCAATAGGACATCGGGCCGACTTCTTTTTCCACTTCCGCGGTATCCACCATGACGATGGCATCCCAAGGGCAGCCATCCAGGAAGCAGCCGTCGGGGCCTTTGCTAAGGCATTTCTTGCAGCCGATACAGAGAATGGGGTCGATCTGGATGCGCCCAAACGGTGGATTGTCTTCGTCTGCGACCCAGAACATGCAATCTTCCACCGGACAATACTCCACGCAGGCAGGCGATCCGGCGCAACCCGTGCAGCACTCCGTGATAACGGCCAGTTCCTTGGGCTTTTTCTTGCGCGCCGTGGCGATTCCCTTGGAGCGAGGTTCCTGCTTCAGCTCGTCGGGCACCATTCCGGGGGCTTTGACGACTTCGAGTGCGTTGGCCATTT
>DATDHL010000699.1:0-2619 GCA_036521575.1 Edaphobacter sp.
GCTGGAGATGGATGAGAGCAGCGCGGGGACGTTGTCGCGGAGGAGCTCCCATTGCTCGCCGTTGACGTGGTGGCGCTCGTCGGAGGATCGGGTGCCGGTGACGCGGGTGTAGATGGTGCCCATGCGCTCGGGATGTGAATAGGGGAGGCTCTTGAGCATGAGCGCGTTCACGATGGAGAAGATCGCAGTGTTTGCGCCGATGGAGAGTGCCAGCGTGAGGATTACCGTTGCGGTGAAGCCGGGGTTGCGGCGTAACTGGCGGATGGCAAACTTTAAATTCTGTGCGAAGGCATCCATAGTGAGCTCTCTTGTCGGACGCAGACTTTCTACGGGTCAATGCTATCTGGGGATACGTTGGGGCGTTGCAGGAAGTTCCGATGCGGATACGGCAGCTTCTGCGTTCTATTCGAGAAGTGAGTCAATCTTTGTCTGTTTACGCGTCAAGTTTTGCCAGAATTGCCTTCGCGGCTGCTTCACCTGTCAACAATGCACCCTCGAAAAAACCGCCCCAGCGTTCGGCGATCTCTGAGCCTGCCCAGTAGATGTGTCCGATGGGTGCAGCGAGTGCTTCGCCGAAGCCGGTCCACACGCCGGGCGGCATAAAGGCGGAATAGCCGCCTCCGGCCCACGGATCTGCTGCCCAGTCGGCCTCGTCGTAGGTGACGGGAGAGAGTGCTTCCTCTCCGAAGTAGGCTGCCAGGTCGGAGAGCACTGCTGAACGGCGGTCGTGGTCATTGAGGGGCCGCCAGCGCTTGTAGCGATCTCCCACGATGAAGGTTGCGAGCACTCCTTTGCCACTCTCGGGGTCAGAGCTGTCGGCGCAGAGTTCGAAGCATGAGCGGTTGCCGATTCCCATTCCAGCTAAACCCTTTTCGCGCCAGAACGGGGTCTCATAGGAGATCAGGATCTTTGTCAGGCATCCCATCGGTATCCGTTGGGTGAGTTGCTGCCGCAAGGATGGGAGGGGAGGATCGTAGCGGATTTGGCCTGCAAGATGAGGCGGTGTCGCAACGATGGTGAAGTGGGCGGCGAAGCGGTTGCGGGCTGTCTCAATTTCAACCTCGGTTTGATGGTGATGGATGCATAAGACCGGTTCGTTGAGCCGGATCTGGTCTTCCAACTCGGCTGCGATCTTTTCTGGAACTTGTCCGGCTCCGCCGTGAATGAGGTCTGCGTCCGGGTGCTCAGATTGCGGAGCGCACTTCTGTCCCCAAAGAACATGGAGAAGCGACACTTGATTGGGCTCTGCCGGTCCCATAAAACCGACCGCACGAGCCATGTAGGCGAAGTACCAGCGGCCGAAGTCAGTTTGCGTGTTTTCGTCGATCCATCGCGCAAAGGTATCACTATCAAGTCGTTGGTTTTGGTCGCCAGCGACGGGATGTCCCGGAGCCAATGATGCCGAAATGGCGTGAAAACGATCCCATGCCTCGGTAACGTCCCGCCATTCGGCATCGGTTACACCTGGCACTTCACATTCATAGAAGCCTTGAAACAACCCACGGAATTCGTGGCGATCGCCGTTGAACAGAAGCACGGTCCGCCCGTGAGCAGGCGAAGGAAAATAACGAACTCCATACTCGTCGAGCAGTGCCAGGATACGATGCTGCGTTGGGCCGACCCACTGCCCTCCAAGATCAATCCACTGCCCGGATGCCAGACGGCGACCGTGCATGCGGCCACCGATGCGATCGCGTGCTTCGAGGAGTAAAACACTTTTTCCTGACCGATGCAGATTGCGAGCCGCGATGAGTCCTGAGAGCCCAGCACCGACCACGACGCAATCGTAAACACCTAGACTTGATTTCGACATTCCTTTGTCTCCGGAAGGGAAAACCTGGCCCCAGCGCTCAGGTAAGGGAAGCTACTACTTAAAATTTTTGTTGTCCACCTTGGTTGGACACTAAGGGCCCCTCTCTTCCAAAGGTTGGGCTTAGAGGCGAGAGCTGTTCGCTCTTTGCGCGAATGACCCACTCATGCGATGAGACCGCATGAATGGGGCACCCGCACGAGATGGCTGCGGGATCTTGTGTATCCCCAACCTTCGCGCGATCAGGCGCGCTCAGGATGGGGCACCCGAACGAATGAATGGGCACCCGGCCGGGCGGGGAGGAGGCGAGGGTGATATTTATATTGGGCATCGTATGGGGACGGGCTACAATCCTGCAACGGATTTTTCCAAATTTTTCCGAGACGGAGAGCCAGCATGAGCGATGGCGCAGTTGTGAGCGGGCAGGGTTTGAGCGAAGTCGAACGCGTGGTGGATACGTTTATTGCGCCGAGCAAGACGTTTACGGACATTCTGCGCAGTGCGAGCTGGTGGCTGCCGTTTTTGTTGATGGTGCTGGTGACTCTGGGGACTACGGTTGTGGTCGATAAGCAGGTCGGCTTTGATCGCGTGGCCGAGAACCAGATCCATCAGAATCCTAAACAGGAGGAGAGGCTGGCAAACCTTACGCCGGAACAGAGAGCATCGCAGATGGCGATCTCGGCAAAGATCACCCGCTACTTTACCTACGGCGCGTTTTTATTGATCCTGGCGTTCGTGGCGATTGCAGCGCTGCTGTATTGGGCGAGCTTTAATTTTGGACTGGGCGCGCAGACGACGTATGGCCAAAT
>DATDHL010000700.1:0-4846 GCA_036521575.1 Edaphobacter sp.
GCGTGACAGCCTTTGACAAGAAGAACCGCCCCATATCAGACCTGACGCTGGCGGACTTTGAGATCTACGATAACGGACGCAAGCAGACAATCCGCTTCTTCAACCAGCCAAGCGTCGCGACGATGGAAGCCCCCCGCAAGACGCCAACCCAGTTTGCCTACTCGAATCGACGCGCAATCTCTGCGAACGCAGGCCCGGAGACAACAGACAGAATAGGTCACGTCACCGTCTTTCTGATCGATGCGAGTAACCTTTCATGGGCTGATCTGACCTACGTTCGCGGACAGATTCTGAAATTTATGCGCGGGCTCCCCGCCCAGGAACACGTGGCGCTTTACGCGCTGCAGAGCCACGGTTTTCAGGTATTAGAGGAGGAAACGACCGATCACGAATCGCTCGAGGCAAAGTTGAAAGAATGGATGCCTAGTTCGCAGGAACTAACGCGTACGCAGGCGGAAGATCGCCGGAACCAGCAACAAACCGATACAGTCAGCAACCCATCCGATCGCCAAACCGTGACTGGAACCTCGTCTCAAGCGCCGAATACGGGCACCTTGGTTGATCCTGCACTACGTCAAATCAGCCACAGTCCTGAGAGCGATACCCTGTCCATCATGGTCGAAGTAGCGCGCCATCTTGCAGCCATTCCAGGCCACAAGAATCTTGTGTGGGTCACCAGCGACAGTGTACTAGGCGGCCTCCACGTCAAATCGGCCAGCGTCGATAAGGGCAACAAGCGCGGAGATGAACTGGCTATGCACGCACAAGAGGCAATGAACGATGCCCGTGTGTCCGTCTATCCTCTCGATGCCTCACAACCGGCAGGCGATGTCAGCATCGCCGCGCATCCAGACGCCGATCTGGCTCAGACCACGAATCTGCCGACTTCGGCCAACATACAGCGCGGTCCAAACACGGTCGAGATGCAGCAGTCTGATCTTCATCCCATTCAAGGACCTATGCGTACAGTGGCCGACGCCACGGGCGGACATGCCATTCGCCGCGCCGGCGATATCGCAACAGCTCTGAACAGGGTGGTCGAAGACGACCACGCCACGTACCTGATTAGTTTCAGACCTGACGTGCCTCCAGACGGCCAATACCACACACTGGACGTCAAGCTGACCACCCAGCACGGAATAACTTTGAGCCATCGCACCGGCTACCAATACGCAAGGGAACCCGCGACTCTGAAAGACCGGTTCGGCCAGGCGATATGGCAAACGTTTGATATGAACGAGATCGGCGTGAGCGCGAACCTGGCAGCGGCCCCCGTCGGAGCCGTTCTAAAACTCAACATCGCAGCAAGCGATCTTGCGTTCGTGCAACAGGAAGATCGATGGGTTGATAACCTGGATACCTTCCTGGTTCAAAGAGATGATGGTGGTCTTCATGCGGAAATCACCGGACAGACCCTGGTATTAGTGTTGAAATCTGCCACTTACCAGACGTTGTCGAAAGAGGGAATCCCCTTCGATCAACCCATTGAAAAAAAACAGAATGTCGGTTCGGTACGGGTCGTCGTGGTGGATGAGAATTCCGGCAAAATGGGGTCAGTAACGATTCCCGCCGCAGCCCTGCAAAGCAATCCTTGAAGAATCTGATGTTATAAGCGTGGCCCCTTGGCCCGAAAAATGGATGATTTTTCCTTGACGAAAAATAATTCTAGGGAGTAGCATCCCACGCGAGTAAACATTTACTCCAAAGTACGCCGCTACGTCGATGAACTCAGACCGCGGCGACGGGACAGAAAAACGATATTGCACTCTGTAACTCGTTCATTGTGCCTGGGTCTAGGAATACTTAGAAAACGTTTACAAACACAGGGATATCAACCCACACTGAGCCCAAAAATGGAGTCAGACAGCGACGGGTTGGAACGGTAGAGCAGCTAAGAAGTTTTCTTGAACAAGATTTCAAACTTTGGAGGCTTCGTCATGCATCGTTCTCGATTGGCATTGACTGTCCTGTTCGGCATGATCCTGCTGCTGATGCCCCGCGCATGGGCTCAGGAAAACGCGATCATCACAGGTACAGTGGTGGATTCCACCGGCGCAGTAGTTCCTAACATCGAAATTACCCTGACCAATACAGCAACCGGTCAGGTGAGAACAGCAACGACAGACGTATCGGGCAGCTATATCTTCCCCAGTCTGGGCGTCGGTCACTATACGCTCACCGCTACGGGGAAAGGCTTCCACAAATTCACACTGACAGACATCGTTGTGAACGTTGCTCAAACGCTCAAGGAAGATGTCACCCTCACTGTCGGTAGTGAATCGCAAACCGTAACCGTGGAAGCGGATGCCTTGCAGGTCCAGACACAGACCAATGAAGTCAGCAACCTGATCAGTGGCGCGCAAGTAACGCAGTTGGGCATCAATGGCCGGAATATAACGCAGTTGGCGGTCCTGGGCATGGGCGTCTCCAACAACTTACCCGGTTTCAACGGAGTCAACGCGCTCACCTCCGGCAACGGTATCAGCTTCAATGGAACCCGCTCAGGTCATAACGTCTACCTGCTTGATGGCGGCGAGTTGAATGACCGCGGTTGCGGCGGCTGCTTCGGTACCCTCCCCTCGCTCGATGCGATTAACGAATTCCAGACACTCAACAGCAACTACGGTCCGGACTACGGCATCGGTTCAGGTGGAACCATCCTCATGGTAATCAAACCAGGCACGCACGATTTCCATGGCGGACTGTGGTATTTCAATCGAAATGAAGTCTACGACGCCAACAATTACTTCACTAATTTTGCAGGCCAGGCACGACCCAAATTCCGCCTGAACCTCTTCGGCGGCAATATAGGCGGACCGCTTTTCATTCCTCATGTTTACAACAACGAACGCAAGCGCACATTCTTCTTCGTCAATGAAGAGTGGCGGAGGCTGATTCAGGGAAGTCAGCCCACCATCAGAAACACAATCGCGGCCAGCAACTTTCCGGTAGCCGGACAGCCATTGGCCTATACCGTCCCGTCGAACGGCACAGTCCCGATTGTTCCTGTCACAGCCGACCCGGCCAGACTGGCACTCTATGCTGCCGGCGGTTTGACTGCCGGACAACCCTTCCCACAGATCAATCCAGGGAGTACTCCCGCCATTGTTAGAATCCCCGCTAACCTGATCGACCCCAACGTGATCCTCCAACTTAATGCAGGAACCTTTCCTAAACCCAATCTGGGCACCTCGCAATACCTCTCGTCCATCGCCCAACCGACCAACGTCCGTGAGGACCTGGTCCGCATCGATCACGCAATCAACAGCAAGCTTCAGCTTATGGGGCACTACGTCCACGACAACGTACACCAGACCTACTTTCCGCCTCTATGGGGAAACAGCAGTTATCCAACCGTAGGCACCGCTATGTATAACCCATCGTGGGCGGCGGTTATTAAGCTAACTCAAACCATCTCACCCAACCTACTCAACGAGACTGCCTTCAATTACAACGGCAACCTGATTCACCTTGATCCAGTCGGCGTTTCTGCACAGCCCTCTGGATGGTCGGCGCAAAGCTTCTTCCCCGCAGCGAACAATTTTGGAAGCCGCATGCCGGAGATACAACTGGGCGCGCCATACGGCACTAACTGGAGCTCCAGCTACTTCCCCTGGAGAAACTCTTTCAACGACTTTCAGGTTCGGGATGACCTGTCCTGGAATAAGGGTCGGCACCAGCTCAAGTTTGGCTTCAGCTATATGCGAGCCGTCAAGAACCAGCAACTACAAGCGAATACGCAGGGAACTGCGGTGTTCAATCCAACCACGTTCTCCCACGATTCCTATGTCAACTTCCTGCTCGGCGATGTCGCCACCTTTACTCAGCTCAACTACCTGGCGGGCAAACACTGGGTCAACAATACCTACTCCGGCTATGTAAATGACAACTTCCACATCATTCCGAACCTGACGCTCAATCTCGGCATTCGCTTCGACGGATTGCCTCATGCCTATGAGCGATATAACCAGTTTGCTAATTTTGTTGCGGCCAACTACAACACAGCTCTGGGAAATCCTCTCAACCCGGACGGCACGCTGATACCCGGTCAGTTGACTACCTTCAACGGTTCGCCGTTCTATCTCAATGGCATCTCGCTGGCTGGCGTGAATGGCTTCCCTCGCGGAAATGTCCAGAACAGGTACAACACGTGGCAACCGAGAGTCGGTTTTGCTTACGACATCGGCGGAAATGGAAAGACGGTAGTCCGCGGTGGCTTTGGACTGTTCTTTGAACGTGTCCAGGGCAACGACGTCTACAACGCCGCACAGAATCCACCGTTCGCCTTCCAGCCCTCTGCCACCAGTGTTTACTTCTCCCGCCCCAACACCAGTGCTCTGACGGGTCAGTCTTCCGGTAACGCTATATTCCCATCCACCCTTACTAACCTTGATTACCATTACACGCCTCCCGGAACCGCACAGTTCAGTCTGGGAGTTCAGCGCCAAGTTGCTCAGTCAGTCATTGCCGTAGTCCAGTATGTCGGTACCACGGGTTGGCATCAGAATAACGATCGGGCGGTCAATACATTGCCCTTGAATAGCCCGCAGAGGCAAGCTGTTGCCGGCGGTGCCAACGCAAATCTATACCGGCAGTTTCCCGGGTTTAGCTCCATCACTCAGGAAGAGAATGCATCTAACTTCAACTACAACGCCTTCCAGGCGGGGCTGCGTATGGAAAACCGTCATGGACTCACGCTGCAACTGGCCTACACCTGGTCCCATGCCCTCGATGCGGTCAGCGGCGATCTGAATATGGTTTCGAACCCGTTCAACATCCACTATGACTACGCATCAGGGAATCTCGACCGGCGCCATATCTTCAACGTGAACTATATCTATGCCCT
>DATDHL010000701.1:0-3791 GCA_036521575.1 Edaphobacter sp.
GCGGCGAGGGTCTCGGTGATGGCGTGAGGCTGCTCGAAGATCTCACGGAGCATGGCGTGGGGGAAGTTGCGGTTGGTGAGCGACATGAGTTGTCTATACCTCTATCCCTATGTGGTCGAGTTGGTGCGGCGCAAAGTACGAGTTTTCCCGCACCGTAAGTAAACACTATTGTGCGGCGTTGACGGTGGCCGGTACGGGGTCTTTGCCCAAGGCGAGACTGGGGTTTTTGGCCATGCTGAGGAGGTTGGCCATGATGCGGAAGGAACCGGGGACTCCGTCGGGCATCTGGCGGAAGAAGGCGTAGGCCATGTAGACGTACGCGCCCTTGCCGTAGCGGGTATAAAGGAGGCCGCCTTTTTGCGCGTCCTGGTCGACGTCGTGCATCTCGGTGAGGGAGATGTAGTGTGGGTCCCAGGTGTGCATGAAGCCGTGGCCGCGTTCTTCGACCCAGTTGTCGAAGTCGGCGGTGGTGATCTTGTTGGGCCAGTTGAAGACGGGATCGTTGGGTTGGAGGAGACGAACTTTGGAATCTTCTTCGACGACCTTCTCGGGATCGCCGGAGAGAGCGAAGGGATAGGGGCCGTAGTTGTGGTCGTACTCCTGCGTCTGGTACTGGACTATGACGGTGCCACCGCCTTTTGCGTACTCGAGGAGGCGGTTGTTGAAGGTCTTCAACTCGGGACGGGCGGCGTAGGCGCGGATGCCGAGGACGATGGCGTCGTACTGGGAGAGGTCGCCGGTGGCGATGTCCTGCGCGGAGAGGAAGGTTGGGTGGATGCCAAGGTCTTCGAAGGACGTGGCCACGTCGTCGCCGGTGCCCATGATGTAGCCGATCTTGAGGTTGGGTGCGGTTTTTACGTCGACTCCGCTGGTGCGGTAGGTGGCGGGACGGTAGTAGGGATAGGGGCGGAGGCCCGTGTAGCCGACGGTTTCGAAGCCCTGGGTATACTTTTCACCGTTGTACTCGGCGACGGCGGTGATGGTGTAGGGTCTGGGTTGAACGGACTCGGGCTGGACGCGGAAGGTGAGGTTTTGATCTTCTCCTTCGCGCATGGTGCTGAAGTCGGCTGCGGCGGGGGTGGAGGTCCATCCATTGGGGAGATCGAGGTGGACCTGACCCTTGGCGGGGCCTTTGACGCTGCTGTGGAGAGTGACATGCAGCTCGAACGTGGTGCTCATGAGCGGAACGATTCCTGCGAGCGGGGAGACGGTGAGCGAGATGGCAGGCGCTACGAGGAGAGGTTCGAGGACGGGGCCTTCTCCGTTCATGCGATGGACGGTCTGGACGACTCCGGTGAGCTTGATGTTGATGTCGTGGTAGGCGACGGTGGCTTCAGCGATGAGAGGGTAGGGGCGGTTGGGGAGGTTGAGGAAGCGGAGATCGTCGATGTCGTAGTAGGACTGCTGGAGGTTGGGGCGGGTGAAGTATGGCTTGGTGAGCTCGGCGTCTTTGGGTGCGACGACTTCGATGAGTTGGTCGCGCGAGTCGCAGGGGGCCATTGTTCCAGTGATGGAGTCTTTGGGGGTCATGGTCCAGCCGGAGCCTGCCTCGGATTTGACGCGTACATCGGTGAGGGAGACGGGTTCGGTGCCTTGGTTGGCTATGTGGACGGCGACGTTGAAGGTCTGACCGGGGATGACGTTCTGCGAGGTGGGGGTTTGGATGGACACGTCACCGAAGGGGCTCGAGCGCTGGGCGCCACCGTCGGAGGTGTTCGCGAGGAAGGAGAGGCCGAGGGATTGCTGCAGGGCTTCGTTGAACTGGCTCTGCTTGACCCGGAGTTCGTGCGCCATGTTGTAGCGTGCTTCGGCGGGAAGGCTGCTCTTGTTGACTTCGTCGAGGAGAGCGTTGGTCTGGGCCAGGCCCTTGGCGAGTATGGGGGCGATGGTGGCGGGATTGGCGGCGTTGAAGTCCTTGATGGCGGACTCGACGATGGCGTTGAGGGCATTCAGCTTTTCACGCCAGGGTGCTTGCTGGGCTTGAGGCGCGTAGGATGCGATTCCGGCGAGGGTGATGTCGATACCGTCGAAGAAGCTTGATTCTTTCTCGGAGCTTGTAACGCGTGAGGCGTAGAGGTGATATGGGCTGGAGGTGGAACGAGGCAGGGGGATGGCGATGCCGCCGTTCTGGGACTTCTGCTCGTTGAGGCCCTCTCGGGCGATCTGCATGTAAGAGGAGCCGAGGGGTGGGTTGTAGGTGCCAGTGGGGATCTCGACGGTGGTCTTCGGGGCGCCTTCAATCCAGGTATCGTTGGCGTAGTCACGGAAGTGGGCTGGCTCCCAGTGGCCGGTGGCGTAGTCGTAGACGCCTTTCTCGGTGATGCGGGCGAAGGGGACGCGGCCGTAGACCTTGAGCGGCGTCCAAGGGAGGAGTCCGGCTTTGATCTGGTCGGGGAAGACGTTGGGGTCGCCTGCGAGCTTGTAGGCCTCTTGTGCCATTGCGCCCGATACCTGATGGTGGCCGTGGCCGTCGGAGACGTTGCCGACGAAGGTGGAATTGATAACGAGAGGGCGCTGCATGCGGATGACGCGGACGACGTCGTAGAGGACGCGATCCTTGCCCCAGGTCTTAAGGGCTTCTTCGATGGTCTTGGAGAAGCCGAAGTCAGCAACGCGAGTGAAGTACTGGTGTACGCCGTAGTAGTTGCCGGCGGCGAGGAGTTCCTGGGTGCGAAGGGTGCCGAGCTGGTCCCAGTAGTCGGAGGTCATGTCGTTCTGACCGCCTTCGCCGCGATTGAGGGTGAGGAGGGTGGTGTCGACACCCTGGCCGCGACTTTCGTAGGTGAGCATGCCACCGTCTTCGTCGTCAGGGTGTGCAACGACCATGGCGAGACTGGCGCGGGTGTGTAGCTTCTGCAGCGACTGAGATAGAGCCGCTGAGCCACGATCGATGGGGAGGGGTCGAGCGAAGGCCGATTGATAGTGGGCAGCTTCAGGCTGCTGGGCGACGAGGCCGGTTCCGTTGAGGCAGAGAGAGGAGACGAGAAGACCCAGAGTGGGCCCGCGGAACAGGTCAAATCGCATGGGGTAGGACTCCTGAATAGTTTACAGGGTATAAAATCGGCGTTTTGTAATGGATACCATGAGAACGTACATGAACACGAATCCGTTGGCGATTCAGCAGCTTGCGAATGGAGGCACGATTGACTTCTGTTCCTCAGGGTAAGCCGGCGGAGTTGCAGCGTGGGCTTTCGACGGTGTCTGCGCTGGGGTTGAATGTTATCGATATGGTTGGCGTGGGGCCGTTTGTTACGCTACCGCTGATTGTGAGCGCGATGGGTGGGCCGCAGGCTCTGCTGGGCTGGCTGATGGGGGCACTGCTCTCGTTATGCGATGGGCTGATATGGAGCGAGCTTGGCACGGCTTATCCGGAAGCCGGTGGGTCGTATGCGTATCTGAAGCATCTTTATGGCGAGCGGAAGCTTGGGCGGGCTTTCTCGTTTTTGTATGCGTGGCAGCTGCTGTTTAGTGCGCCGCTTTCGATTGCTTCGGGTTGTATCGGGTTCTCGCAGTACATCTCGTTCTTCTTTCCCAATGCTTATCGTCCATTTGCTTCGGCGAGTTTGTTCGGTGTGCCGGTTGTGTTGAGTGGGCAGACTCTGATTGCAATGGGTGCGTGTGTTGCGGCGCTGATCGTGCTCTATCGCAGCATCGTTCAGATTGACAAGATCGTGCGTTGGCTTGGGTTGGTGGTGGGGCTGACGCTGGTGTTCATCATCGTTGCGGGGTTGACGCACTTCAATGCTCGGCAGGCTTTTGATTTTCCGGCTGGGGCGTTTCATTTGGATGGG
>DATDHL010000702.1:0-2704 GCA_036521575.1 Edaphobacter sp.
GGTAACGGTGTGACTGGCTCCTCCACCTCGTGGTAGTAACTGTAACGGCCGAAGGCACGGTCGCGGCTGGTGATGTTACCGTCGAATCGAACATCAAACTGGTTCTGATGATCGGTATCATTTGCGGTGCGAGTGTAATTGTTGGCAGCTGCTGTCAGATAGGTGGGTGTGGGAAACCGAGCGAGGAGCGTTTTTGCGGCTGGATCGAATGGCACGTTGATTACGTCGTTCGGGAATTGGTTACGCACGTACTTTCCGCCGGTGAACGTCGTCGTCGCCGGGTTGTAGATGTGGGAGACGCCGGTGAATATTCCCTGCCGTTCGGCAAGGGTCGGGACGGTGGAGAATCTCGTGACCCCGATCAGTTGTTTGACTCCTTGATAGTCGCCGAAGAAGAAGAGGCGATCGTGGATGATGGGAGCGCCGAGAGTCGCGCCGTACAAGTTGCGCCGATACTCCGGTTTGCGGGCAGGCGCTGCGGCGAAGTAGTTTCGGGCGTTTAGGGCTTCGTTGCGCAAGAATGCGAACAGGCTTCCGTGGATTGCATTGGAGCCGGAGCGCGTCGCTACGTTCACGACCCCGCCGTTGAAGCGACCGAACTCTGCCGGTACGTTATTCGTTTCGACTGTAAATTCCTGGATATTGTCGAGAATCGGAAAGTACGCGACCTGTCCCGGTTCAGGTTGTAGCGCGGAGATGCCGTCGTACAAGTACTCATTCGTTCTGGGGCGGCCGCCGTTGATGCGTGGCAGCAGCGTTCCCGAAGGAAGTGCAACGCCCGGAGCGAGCGTCGTGAGTTGCACGAAATTACGCGTATTGAGAGGCATGGCAAGCACGGTCGCGCCTGCAATATTCGTCTGGATGCTGCTTGTTCCGGATTGCAGTATCGGTGCATCGGCGTCGACTGTCACGGTCTGGCGATCCTGCCCCACACTCAAGACGAGGTTGGCACTTACGGTCTCACCCACCGTTACGGTCACTCCCGTATGAGTCAGATGCTGAAATCCATCTGCCGTTACGTCGAGCCGATACAAGCCGGGGGTGAGTTGGGTGAACATGTAGTCGCCGGAAGTAGAGGTCGTCGTCGTCGTCTGACGCAGATTGGTCGAGGCCTGGGTAAGCTCTACGCGAGCGTTCGCAACTGCGGCGTTGGAAGGATCAAAAACGCGGCCTCGAAGGCCTGCTGCGATCTGAGCGGAGGCGCTTAATCCGCCGATCACACTGAGGACAAGGAGATAAAAAACCCGGAGAAGCTTCATCAACAGTGCTCCTAAGGGGCACAGGCCGGCTGTGGTTGATTTATCGCGAAAAGATGGGTTGAGTCAGAAATCCGGTTTGCGTTCGTGCGAAATACGCATCTGGTCGCATAACGACTTTATGCGATTAAAATCGAATGGTCAAACGAATCGCGCTATCGGTGAGAATCAGGAATGGTCGTCGAGGCGCTCAATCATCACGTCAGTGGACTTGATGAGAGCAGCCGCGGCGTCACCTTTTTTCAACCGCAATTCACGTACAGCATTGGCGGTGATGATGGCTGTTATATAGGCATCACCGACGGAGAGAATCACCTCTGCAAGAAGACCTTCTATTCGAATGCTGACCACCTTGCCGGCAAGCTGGTTTCTGCCGCTGACGCGCCGATAACGCTCGCGTGACTCCTGGGCGGGTTTCGCCTTGTCTTTTACTAAAAATGGCTTAAGGTTGGCTTCTGACACACGATGATGTCCGCCAGCGGTTTGAACGGTTTTCAACTTGCCGCTGAGAATCCATTGTTTGATTGTGGGATAGCTAACCCCGATCAGACGGGCTGCTTCACGAGGCGTCAACATTTGGTTTGCACTTGGCATGGCTAACCTCCTCACTCAAGGGTGTTCGAGAGTATCAGCTCGACGCGACGAGGATACGGGACCCACTTCATCTTATTTCAAGACATAGATCCGATAACCATTGGGCCATTGCTGACGACTCCACCAATG
Source organism: Edaphobacter sp. (assembly GCA_036521575.1). Taxonomy (GTDB): domain Bacteria; phylum Acidobacteriota; class Terriglobia; order Terriglobales; family Acidobacteriaceae; genus Edaphobacter. Next base: position 1,980 of record DATDHL010000702.1, read on the forward strand.
ATCTGGTCGGCTGGGAGTCCAATCTACCTTTAAATAGTAGTTTCGGGAAAGATAGTCTGTGAACTCCGGCCACTTTGCGAGCTTCATGTAGTTGTCAGGGCCATCGATATGGAGCCAACTGCTCACAACGATGACTTGGGGTGGATTGGCGGCGATTGCCTTGCTCAGCTGTTCGCGCGTGGCATGAACAACAGGTGTTGAGTCAGGACCAAAGAGCAGGAAGTCAGAGAGTACACCAGTCGATTGGACGAGTCGCATTTCATAGAGCGTCGAGCCGCATCCCGAGATGGAGTCGATGCATTGAATATGGCCTGAGAGCTTTGAGCCGCCGAGAGCGTCGAGGTTTTCCTCAAGCGAAGTGATGAAGTCAGTGTGTAGTTCGTAATGGCCAATAAGAAATGCCGAAACCGGAGCGATGATCAGACTTCCGGTTACAAGACCTGCGATAGCAAGGCCGCGGATCGCTGGAGCTAATCTTCCAGAGACCGATTGCAAGGTAGCGGTGAAGTCCAACGCCATGAGGGGAAGCAGAAATACGAGCAATGGATAGCGATAGTATGGGTAGCCACGGGCCTGAACCACGTAGGAGATAAGGCCGAATCCGACACCGCAGAAAAGAGCAGCGCGCTCCCAGTTCAGGCGAGGTTTCTGAACGGCGATCAGGACAATCCAAATCAGCACGAGAGGCAAAAGCGGGGAGATGCTGTGGAGCAGAAGAAAACTTA
>DATDHL010000703.1:0-3560 GCA_036521575.1 Edaphobacter sp.
GGAGAGGACGCCGATGGCGAAGGCTCCGGTGAGGCGGTGGACGGCTCGGCGGACGGCTTCTTCGAGGGGGATGCCGGGTTCGTTGGCGAGCTCCTGCTCGATGAGGTGGGCGATGATTTCGGTGTCGGTTTCGGTGACGAAGGTGTGGCCGGCGGCGGTGAGCTCTCTTTTGAGGGCGAGGTAGTTTTCGACGATGCCGTTGTGGACGACGACGAGGGTGCCGGTGCAGTCGCGGTGGGGGTGGGCGTTCTCTTCGGTTGGGCGACCGTGGGTGGCCCAGCGGGTGTGGCCGATGCCGAAGGTGCCGTCGATGGGGTTGGCGGCGATGACGGATTCGAGGTTGCGGAGCTTGCCGGGGGCTCGGCGGAGCTCGAGGGCGGTGGGGCCTCCGGCTACGGCGATGCCGGCCGAGTCGTAGCCGCGGTACTCGAGGCGGCGCAGGCCTTCAATGATGACGGGGACGACGGGCTGGGGGCCGATGTAACCAACGATTCCACACATGACATGAGTGTAGATGGAGGTGGGTGGTTTTGTGTCCGGTTGAAATTGGGACTTTTGTGGGAGGGGTTTACCGGACGCGGCGGGTGGTTAATTCGCGCCCGCTGAAGTAGAGGTCGGGAACGACGATTGCGACGATAAGGGTGAGGAAGAGGAAGATGACGTAGGCCTGGTCGGACATGTGCTGGATGGCGGGGAGCGGGTTGAGGATCCGCGAGGTGACGAAGGCGGCGATAGTGAAGAGGAGCCAGAGGCCCGCCTGGGCCCAGGTTTGGGCGTAGAGGTAGGTGAGGGTGGAGCGTACGGCTTCAAGGTGATGGCTGATGAGGAGCGCGGAGGGGGCGGCGACGAGGATGCTGATGACGTAGACCTTGCCAAGGAGGCGGTGGAGGGAAGGGTTTCGCTGGCGGAGGCGGGTGGAGAATTGCAAGGGGCCGAGGAGGAAGGCGGTGAGTCCGGCGAGAGCGTTGGGGAGGAATATGAGTTTTTCGCCGAAGACGCGGGCGCGGTCGGGGCTGTTGGGCGCGAAGAAAGGGTGCTCGGTGAAGACGAGGACGGAGAGGAAGGCGAGGCCCGTGAGGAACCAGAGGGTGGGCTTGGCGAAGTTCGTGCGGCGCGAGGACGGGGTTGAGGTCGCTGCGGAGGCCGTCATCGTTGTGATCCGTTCCGGGGATGGGTGAGGAGGTGCGGTTGTGGTTGCGGGGATGCCTAAGAATAGTTTGGTGTTGGGGTCTTGGGTAGGATTTTTTTTGGTGGCTATTATTGCGGCTTGCGACGAGACCGGGGCACCCAGGTGGGTGGTTACCTATGCATGGGCCACACGCCCAATGTAACCAGCGATTCCACACATGTCATTGAGTGTAGATGGAGGTGGGTGGTTTTATGAGTGTGACTTTTGTGGGAGAGCGGAAGTTTTGTTAAGGCTTGTTTTGGATGGGATACTTACAGGGTTCCTTACATAAGAACGCAAGAGAAGAGATGACATCCAAAGTAGCCTTGAGTGTAGTCCTGTACGTGTTTGCCTTGGGTAGCGCGGTGGCACAACAACAATCGGTTGAGCAAAAGGGCGCTGGTGTGGGGACGCAGTTGCAGCGTCGGCCAGAGGTGGTAAAGAACGTAGAGAGGAAGCCACTTCCTGATCCGATCAAGGCGCCGACAACGACGGAGACGGCGAAGACTCCAAATGGGAATGCGATTTATCAGGCGCTGAGGACGCGGTCTGCGAGTGGACCGAGCTTCAGGGTGAAGGGTCTGACGCTGAAGCGCGATGCGGCGGAGTTTCATCTAAATGATGGAACGGTGACGCTGTACAACGAGGTCAATGGCCGTGTAACGGGTGCGGTGTTTCAAGGGCAGGGCGTTTTGCATGTGGAGCCGCCCAGCGCTATGGAGCGGCACCAGCTGAAGCTGACGATGAAGAGCGAGGTGCTGGACCAGTCGTTTACGACGGCGGTGCTTGCGTTTACAGATGGGACGGCGGAAGAACTAAAAAAAGCTTCGACGGGCGATGTCGGGAACGTAAATGCGATGGGTCTGTCGCAGGAGATGCAGAATCTCTGCCGTAAGACTCTGAACTACGATCTCGAGGAACGGTTGTTGGCCGACGTGCTGAACGAGCGGGGCGGCGGCTTCTTTATGGCGAACCTGAAGGGGCCGATCTTCTCGAAGCGGCTGTTGTACTTTGTGGATCCGAAAGGTGCATTTGAGGTGGCGCCGGAAGAGGTAGGGCTGTTGACGAGCGCCGATGACAGTTACGATGTGGCCCTGGGTTTTCATAGCGAGGCCCAACGCGCGATGGCCCGGGTGAAGGACAATACGGCGTTCGGGATCAGCCAGCAGACGATCGATCTGACGATCGAGAAGAGCGGCCGGATTACCGGGAAGGCGACGGCGCTGGTGACTTCGAATGAAGACGGCCTGAGGGTTCTTCCGTTGAATCTTTATCCGACGCTGCGTGCTTCGGGGGTGTGGGGGCCGAAGGGTGAAGCGCTGGACTACATCCAAGAGGACAAGGACCATGATGCAGACTTTGCTGTGGTGCTCATAAAGCCGCTGAAGAAAGGTGAATCGATTGCGATTACTACGGCGTATGCGGGTAAAGATGTGATCAGCAATCTGAGCAACTGGAATTACGAGGTGGAAGGAGGGGCACGCGAGAGCTGGTATCCCAATGTGCGTGGTTCGTTTAGTAACTACGCTCACTATCGCATGACGTTCCATACTCCGAAGGAGATCGAGATGGTCGCCACGGGAACGAAGCTGCGTGATGGTGAAGAGAACAAGATGCGGGTGAGCGAGTGGCAGACTTCCTCACCTATTCCGGTGGCAGGCTTTAATCTGGGTCGGTTTACGACGGATTTGAGCGAGCGGAAGTCGGATTTACAGGTGAGATCGTACGCGAATACAGATCCATCGGACTCAGCAAAGAGCCTCTCGGACCATATTATGGGCGGCTCTATGTCGACGACAGGGATGCTGAAGCGGGCGACGTCGGAGGGCGATGTAGCGGTGCAGATCTATACCGATTATTTCGGGCCGCTAGAATTCGATCACCTGGCGCTGACGCAGCAGTCTTACTGCGGCTATGGGCAGAGTTGGCCGATGCTGGTGTATCTACCGGTCTGCTACTTCTGGGATGCGACGATCCAGCACCAGCTGGGTGTGCTGGACGGAGACACAACGTACTGGAAGGTGGTGACGGCGCACGAGGTGGCGCATCAGTGGTGGGGGCAGACGGTGGGCTTCAGCAGTTATCGCGATCAGTGGATGAGTGAAGGGTTTGCGGACTTTTCGGCTTCGCTCTTTTTGTTTGAGACGAGCAAGGACATGAAGCCCTATCAGGACTTCTGGGCGTAGGAGCGCAGGCGGATGTTGACGAAGAATGCGAACGGGATGAGACCAGTGGATGTGGGACCGGTGGTGATGGGTATGCGCGTGAGTTCGTCGCGATCGGGTGGCGGGGTCTATCAGTCGCTGATCTATCCGAAGGGCGCCTATATTCTGCATATGTTGCAGATGCTCTACTGGACCCCACAGTATAAGAACGAGCCTTTCAAAAAGGC
>DATDHL010000704.1:0-4543 GCA_036521575.1 Edaphobacter sp.
GTTGGGGGAGTTGGTGGCGCTAATCTGGGCGTAGAGGGTTAGAGGTGAGAGAAGGAGCGCGGCGGCGAGAGGGAGTCGCGGCATAGGGATGAGGATTGCTTTCAGTGTGATGCGGGAAGGGAGTTGGCTGTTGTCAGTTGCAGGTTGTCAGTTGGTTGGAGTTTGCCAGAGTTCGGTGGAGATGATGCCTGTCAGGAGTTGGTGGTGGGCGGTGCGGGTTAGGCCGGCGTTGGTGAGGGGCGTTACGTGGTCGGGGAGGTGGGTGGTGCGGAGGCCCGTGATGATGCGGAAGGCGAGGTATAGGCTGCGGACGAAGAGCTTCGCGGGAAGGCGCATGGGGCCGGAGGGGATGCGGAAGTCGGAGAGGAGCCAGAGTGCTCCGGGAGCGAGGTTGGGGGTGATGCGGGCGACGAGGGTGTCGAGCTCGGGCTGGGTGAGGCAGTCGAGGAAGAAGTGGGTGACTACGAGGTCGTATTTTTGCGCGGTGGGTGGGGTGAAGGTGAGGGCGTTGGCTTGATGCGTGCGAAGGCGGGTGGTTGCGGTGGGGGTGGCGGCTTCGCAGCGCTGGCGGAGGAGGTGGAGCATGGTCGCGCTGGTGTCAACGGCGTCGGCTTGGAGGGTGGGGTTTTGAGCGAGGAGTTGCGCGAGGAAGCGGCCGTCGCCGTCGCCGATGACGAGTGCATGTTGCTGGTTGAGCAGGGCGGGGAGGTAGTGGAGGCGGGTGCGCTCTAGAGTGTGGCCGAGGGTCAGGTATTCGAGCCATTGATAGGGGCGAGCGATGGGGTCGTAGTTGGGCTCGGGTGTCGTCATTTTAGGAAGGGGAGCAGGAGAATGGGGGTGGCGAGGGCGAGGTCTGCGGCGGCTCGCAGGTGAAGGGGTGTAATTCGGTGGCGGCGATGGTGCAGGAGGAGCAACAGGATCGCCGCGAGGGCGTTGGCGAAGGGAACGGGCCATGGGGTTCGGTGATCGAGGAGGGCGAGTGCTGTGCCGGTGACGGCGATGGTGATGCCGATGGCTCGGAGGTGATTGAGGGCGAGACGGGTAAGGGGGTGGACAGGGTGGGCGATGGGGTCGGGTGGGTCGTGCTCCCATGCGTAGATGAAGAGGCAGTTGAGGCTGCACAGGGCGGCGAAGAGAAGTGCCGATGGGACAAGCGTGGTGCGAAGGTCGGGGCGGCGGGCTACGGTTGGGATGAAGACTGCGGCGGCGAAACAGATGCCTACGGCGATCTCCTTGGGGAGGCGCGGGGTGGCCTTGGTGTCGGGTGAGTGGTTGAGGGGGACATGGATGAGGATGAAGTAGCCGAAGACAAGGCCGCCGAGGATGAGGTACAGGTGGATCGCTTCGGAGGGGATGCGCGGGAGGAGGACGGCCAGGGCGAGAGAGGCGAGGAGGATTCCTGCGAGGAAGATGGTGCGGTAGCGATGGTGAAAGTGGTGGCGCGCTTCTAGGTCGGACGGCGTGGCGGATTGGGTGTCGAGGAGGCGGTCGGCTGCGTAGAGCGTCCAGACTGCGGTGGCCATGGCGACGATGGAGGTGATGGGGAGACGGACGTGGCTGGCGTCGGCGATGAACCAGGTCCAGAGGACGGCGATGGTGGGGGCGTCGAGCGAGAGCAGGTGCCAGAGGGCGAGAGGGGATTTGCTGGGCACCTGGGTATTTTAGGTCTCGAGAATTCTTATTGACAGTGATGGGTGAGGTTTGTATATTACCACTCAGTTATGGAACTTGTTGGTTATGGATCGGGGACGTCGGAGCGGTTGGATGCAACGTTTGCAGCGCTGGCTGATCCGACGCGGCGGGCGATTTTAGCGCGGCTAGCTTCGGGCGAGGCTTCGGTGATGGAACTGGCCGAGCCGTTTGCCATGAGCCAGCCTGCGATCTCGAAGCACTTGAAGGTGCTGGAGCGGGCGGGGTTGATCTCGCGAGGGCGGGATGCGCAACGACGCCCGCGGCAGCTCGAGGCCGTGCCGCTCGCAGAAGCTACTGAGTGGCTGGAGAATTACCGCCAATATTGGGAGGCCTCGTTTCAGCGACTGGACTTGCTGCTCGACGAGTTGAAGTTGAAGACGAAAGAGAAGAAACGTATACGTAAAAAGCAGTAAAGGAGAACATCGATGAACTACGCAGGGACAATGCAATTAGCTACTCCTACCGAGAGGGAGATCGTCGTCACGCGCGTCTTCAATGCTCCGCGCAAGCTGGTCTTTGATGCCTTCACCAAGCCTGAATTGCTTAAGCGCTGGATGTTTGGACCGGGAGGTTGGGCGCTTGATGTCTGTGAAGTTGATCTGAGAGTGGGTGGCGTCTATCGCTACGTCTGGCGCGGCCCTAATGGTGCCGAGATGGGTATGGGCGGCATCCATCGCGAGGTCGTTCCTCCCGAGCGTGTCGTCGCTACGCAGTTGTTTGACCAGGATTGGACTGGCGGAGAGGCGGTTGGCACGCTCGTGTTCACAGAGCAGGACGGCAAGACCACGATCACCAATACGATCCTCTACTCCTCGCGCGAGGTGCGGGACGCGGTGCTGAAGACTCCCATGGATAAGGGCATGGCTGCGGGCTACGACCGGCTGGAGACGCTGCTGGAGTCGATGTAGTAGAGGCGAAGGAGGCGAGAATGAGCGAATCAGTTTCGTCGAACCGTGTTGGACGAAGCGTGTGGGCTGTCGTGGCCGGAATCGTGGTGGGGATCGTTCTGACGCTTGCGACGGATATGCTGCTGCACGCGGTTGGAGTGTATCCGCCGTGGGGGCAGCCAGTGAGTAGTGGACCGCTTGTGCTGGCGACGGCCTATCGGGCGGTATTTGGCGTCGTGGCGGCTTATGTCACGGCGCGGCTGGCGCCTTATCGGCCGATGGCGCACGCATTGGTGGGCGGGTTCCTGGGTTTGGTTGTCAGCGCGATTGGTGCTGCCGTGACGTGGAACAAGGGGCCTGCTTTTGGGCCTCACTGGTATCCGGTGGCATTGGTGGTGATTGCGCTTCCTTGTGCATGGCTGGGCGGGCGGTTGGTTTCGCCCAGCTATGCGAGGAGTTAGTCGACGGGTTCAGACTTGGCGTAGGTGTGGGCGATTGGAGCTGGTGCAGGGGCAGACGCTGGGGGGATCGCCGGGGGAAAAATGGGGGCTTGTACGTGGCCCTCTTGTTTGGAGCCAGCGGCCCATAGGCCGGGGTCCAGGTTAGGAAAGACGCTGTCGCGGAGCTCGATCTCGGCGAGGCGGGCCTCCTGGGCTACGGTGAGGCGCCCGTTGGCTTCGAAGGTCTGATAGATGGTTTTGACTTCGTTGAACTGGTCGTTGTGGGTGAGGAAGCGGATCTCGGCGTAGTCGCGTGCGGCGCCAGTCGTGATGAGGAACTGCCAGTCTGAGGATTCGAGGAGGAGAAGCTCGCGGCAGAGCTGCTGCGCGATGCGCTTGCCCAGGGGCGAATTGTGCCAGTGGCCTGTGGTGCAGACCTCGCGGGTGTAGAGCTCGGCGGGGTAGATGTGGGTGTAGGTCCAGGAGGTATCGGGGTTCATCCAGACGTGATTGTTGCCCTCGGCACCCCAGGAGCCTTCGTGCATGGCGATGAAGCCGGCGCGGGGGTACTGATCGAGGTATTCGGAGCCGCTGATGAGCTGGATGCCGGTGTCGTAGTCGTGGAGGATGCGGGCAATGGCCTCGAGCCAGAGGGCTCCCTCGAACCACCAGTGGCCGAAGAGCTCGGCGTCGAAGGGGGAGCAGAGGATGGGCGGGATGGTGTCGTTGAAGCCGGACTTGAGGGCCTCGTAGACGAGATGGACGTAGTTGGAGGCGTGAGCCTTGGTGCGCTCGGCGGCCTCTTGCGGGTAGTAGGGCTGCTTGTCGCCCATGTCGACCTTGGCGCCGGTGACGCGCCAGTAGCGGTGACCGCCGGGCCAGCGCTTCTTGTGGAAGTCGAGGTAGACGCCGTCGCCGGGATAGCCGCTTTCTCCGGACCAGACCTGGACGCCGGTCTTGGGGTCGCGGGGGAAGATGGTGGTGGCGTAGCGCTTGTCGTAGGGGCCATCGACGTAATAGGGCTGGTAGAGGGAGCGATGGCCGGCGCGGGTCATCTGCTCAGTCTGCGGGTCGCGGGGGACGGAGCCTTTGAGGAGCTCGTAGGGGGACGGGATGCGCTGGGACTCTTCAACGAGGTGGGTATCGACAAAGAAGAAGTCGATGTCGGACTCGGAGAGGGCCTGCTCGACGCCGATGCGGTCGAAGCCGGGAGGTGGGGGGGCACCGTCGGCGAAGGAGACGGGGTAGTTCCAGAAGCCTGCGGGGCGGTAGCCGCACTCGGGGGCCCAGATGCCTTTGGGATGCGTGCCGATGTGGCGGATGTGGGTTTCGACGGCGAGGCGGATTTGGGCGCGGACGGATTCATCGGTGCCTAGAAGTGGCATGTAGCCGTGGGTGGCTCCACAGGTAATGATCTCGATGAGGCCGGTGTCGTTAAAGTGGCGGAAGCCGGCGACGATGTTGCCGTCGAGTGCGTTGAAGTCGTCGAGGGCGGAGGAGAAGAATCGGTGCCAGAAACGAGAG
>DATDHL010000705.1:0-2038 GCA_036521575.1 Edaphobacter sp.
AGTTCGGCCAGGCGCTCGACGGCAACATCGCCATCATGGGCGAAATCGACATCGCCCGCCACCGCGAGTTCACCATCGCCATCGCATTCGGCGACGGCCACCACGCCGCCATCGCCCAGATGATGCAGAGCCTCGCCACCCCATTCGATATCCACCGCGCCCGCTTCCTCGTCCAGTGGAGCCGCGCCGCCTCACCCGAGCGCCTCACCCCCGCCTCCACCGATGGCGGCACGCTCATGCGCATCAGCCACAACGTCCTCCTCACCCACGAGGACAAGACCTACTCCGGAGCCTTCATCGCCTCCGCCTCCATCCCCTGGGGCGCCTCCAAAGGTGACTCCGACCTCGGCGGCTACCATCTCGTATGGACCCGCGACATGGTCCAGACCGCCACCGCCCTCCTTGCCTGCGACCGCACCGACACCGCTCTCCGCGCCCTCGTCTACCTCGCCTGCACCCAGCGCCCCGACGGCAGCTTCGCCCAGAACTTCTGGATCGACGGTACTCCCTACTGGACCGGCATCCAACTCGACGAAGTAGCCTTCCCCATCATCCTCGCGTGGCGGCTCTGGAAGCTCGACGCACTCGGCAACTTCGACGTCGTCCCCTTCGTCGAGCGCGCCGCCGCCTTCCTCGTCCGCTACGCCCCCATCACCCAGCAGGAGCGCTGGGAAGAAACCCCCGGTTACTCGCCCTCCACACTCGCCGCCGTCATCTCCGGCCTCATCTGCGCCGCCGACATCGCCCGTACTAACCAATCCACCGAGCTCGCCGCCTTCCTCGAAACCTACGCCGACTGGATCGAGTCCCACCTCGACGAGTGGACCACCACCACCGAAGGCGTCCTCCTCCCCGGAGTCAAATACCACTACATGCGCATCCGCCCGCCCGCCCCCGGCGAGCCCTTCTACAACGAGCAGGCCGGCCCCGGCATCATCCGCATCGCCAACCGCGAGCCCGGCGAGCAGTTCGACTTCGAAGCCCGCCAGATCATCGACGCCGGCTTCCTCGAACTCGTCCGCTACGGTATTCGTCGCGCCGACGACTCTCTCATCATCGACTCCCTCAAAGTCGTCGACCACATCCTCAAAATCGAAACCCCCTTCGGCACCTGCTGGCGCCGCTACAACCACGACGGCTACGGCCAGAAAAAGGACGGCGGCCCCTACGACGGCTGGGGACAAGGCCGCGCCTGGCCCCTCCTCACCGGCGAACGCGGTCACTACGAGCTGGCCGCCGGTAACGACTACACTCCTCACATCGCCGCCATCGAGCGCTTCAGCTCCATCGGCGGTATGCTGCCCGAACAGATCTGGGACCACGCCGACATCCCCTCGGCCGGGCTCTTCCTCGGCCGCTCCGCCGGCTCCGCCCAACCCCTCGTCTGGGCTCACTCCGAATACCTCAAGCTCCTTCACTCCGCCATTGACGGCCGCGTCTACGACCGCATCTCCGTTGTCGAGCAGCGCTACGCCGTCCCCCCCGGTAAGCGCACCTTCAAAAATCACGTAGAAATTTTCAAGCTCGGCCGCCCCCTCACGGACATCGTCGAAGGTCACACCCTTCGCATTCTCAACCCCGACCACTTCCGGGTCGTCTATTCGCTCGATAACTGGGCCACGGTTCTCAATCAGGACTCCCACTCCATCGGCTACTCGGGCTACTTCGCCGACATACCCATAACCGGCCCCCACACCGGCACCATTATCTTCACCCTCAGCTGGCCCACCGACGGCCAATCCGACCGCTGGCTCGGCAGAAACATCGAAATCATCATCGTCCCCGGGTCTTAGAATCCTGCATCTCAGCAGAGATGCACGCATCCCCATCTCGCCTGTACACTGTTATGGATAGGCCCAAATTACATAAAACCAGTGTCGTAGCCCTCGTGCTGCGTCCGTAACAAAGGAAAAGAATGAGCGATCAGCAGCAGAACGATCTCGACCAGCTCTCCATCAACGCCCTCCGCTTCCTCGCCGTCGACGCCGTTCAAAAAGCCAACTCCGGCCACCCCGGCGCCCCTCTCGGATGCGCACCC
>DATDHL010000706.1:0-6611 GCA_036521575.1 Edaphobacter sp.
ACCTCTATATCGACACCTCCGACGTGATCGGCTTCGCCCGCCTCCACCAACCCGGCAGCCCCTCGCGACCCTTCCGTTCTTTCCCAACCCAGCCGACCCTGACCCTCGCCGCGATCCTCGGCTGCCTGACCCTTCGCCGCCGTACCCTCGGTGTCACCCGCTCTTTGTTCGGTCTCGCCTTGCTCGCGGGCCTCACGGCTACCACCCTGACCGGCTGCAGCGGCAAGCAACCGGCCTCTACCGCCCCCGGCAGCTATACCTTCCAGATCACAGCTACGGCCCAGAACACCGGCGTAACCAAAACCATCCCGTACACCCTGGTCGTCACCCCCTGAAATGCTGTCAAGCCCCAGAGTTGTTAAGGAGCCATCGGAGGGTGTACAAAGATCTCTCACTGGATGGGCCCTGAGGAGCGAAACCATGCCTAACCATATAACCCCTGAAATCGAAAAGATGCTCGAATCGCTAACCAGCATCGGTCAAATGACCTGCGCAGACCTCTGTGCCAACGTCGCCGATGATCTCGATACCCTGGCGAACCTGGGGGATTTTCCACCTAAACTACGTGGTCATATACGCATGATTACGCTCACCAACCTGGCTGCGGTTCGGGCAGAGCTAAAGCGGAAAAAGTGCCCTTCATGCTAGGCCAAAGCGGCGATCTCAGCCGATCAAAATGTAAGTGATTTGTTTTGATTGGTCGGCCCTAGTGGACGATTTTCGAACTTTCCATGGCTTGAAGATCCCGTCAGACTCCTTATCGGCGTCCTTTTGAGACCCGAGCGCCAACCCACAGTTGCCGGAACCCCGTTTTGCGGGAAGCACGAACGTGGATTTGTGTTTGGATTGGGAGCCTTTGCCATACACTGCTCGGCATAAGACGGGGCGAGTTGGCGGTGGTGGTTTGGTTCGCCGTTACAGGGATGTGAGAATGTCTCCTAAAACACTCACAATGCTATCAATCATAGCCGCAATGCTGACCGGTCTGGTGCTGTTGCCGATTCCGCTGTTGCCGCCTCAACGTCTGGTGGAGTTTGCGCAGTCATCCTTCGGGCTCGGTGGTGAGGCAGCTTATCTCCTGTGCGCCATCGCAGTTCAAGCAGCGATCTATAGCGTACTTGGCCTCTCGGCAACCTTCGTGGTCAATCGCGCTCAAACGTTGCGGGGCCGCCTGCTTCAGACTGCCGCGCTGCCGCTTGTCGTTGTAGGTTTGGCTTTGGCGATTCGTTCGCTGCGAGCCGGACAAGCACCAGTTTGGATCAACGCCGCCGTTCCGGTGGCAGCGTGCCTGGGCGGAGTCATCCTCGGACTTGGCGTTCTCTACCGTCGTTGGAAGGTCACGGCTTACATCGTGACGTTTGTTACTGGCGCTGCAATGTGGGCCATATTCGCGGGCGGTTCGCCAGAATTGCGTCTTGCAACGGAGGAGAACCTCCGCCGGATTGTTGCTGCGGGTCCGGGTCTTCCTTCCGGCGATGCACGGTTCGGCGCATTGCTCCAGGCAGCGTTCGCACCTTCAGAGACCAATCGAGTTGGCCTCTCAACCGTTGAGCAAAATCGCGCAGCTATCATGGCATTTGGCATCGCAGTCGGACACCTCAACATCGCTCGTTTCGTCGGATTGAGGCCCGATAGTGTGTTGGTTCAGAATGCGGTCGCGGCCAGTCAACGCACAACCTTGAATGGACGGGAGGATTGGCCGCGACATTATGCAGTCAGTGCGGCAGTCACTGTTCTCAAGCATCCGGTCGTGAGTGACGCCGGCGGCCTGATGAAAGAACAACTAGACACATTGACACGCGGCAGCGGATTTTCGTTTGGCGATTTGGTCGCAGATCGGGCGGGAGTGCGATTTGCTTTCGCCGCAACTCAGTCAGACAGCGCGGCCCGTGCGATGCAGGCACGTCTGCGGAGTGGCTTTTCCAGCAAGGACTTTTTCCCTTTGGAAGTCCAGTTTCCTGAGAATATCTCTATCGAAGAGTTTCAACACAATTTTGGAAGAGTGGGCAGCGAACGGTACAAGTCGATGGCCAGGGAAATCGAGGCCAGCCTCGACCGTTGCAGCGCGCTCTCTTCAAACTAATGTCCGCTGATGGGCCCGCCGAAAAACTGGTACAAAAAAGCCCGGGCGCTCCGTTTGGGTGACGTAATTCAACATACAGACAGACTCAATCAGCCCCGCTAAACCCAACAATTTCAAAGGCGGTGATGCCAAGCCCCCGAAAAGTCGGGTTTGCGGAAACTTCGCGAACCATTGCTCGGTCCTCGCAGCATCTACAACGAGTTATAAAGCGACAAATGGGTTCGCCTGTAAGTCGCTAAGAAGAAAGAAGCATTTTGATTGGTCGAGGTGAGAGGATTCGAACCTCTGCCCATCCCAAAACAGATGCGCTACGGTAGTCGATGCTGAGATTGTCCATGCCAGGTGTGATTGGAGATGCGAGCAGTTCCTTGCATAGACACGTGAGGATTGTCATCATGGATGCATGCAATCTGTCTTCGAGGCGGCGGGTGGCATCGACGGCCTGCGCTGTCTTGCCGACGCCTGGAACCGTCGGGTAGTGGCCGACGACGTGGTCGTCCATGCGTTCAGCCACGGCTTCCACCCCAGCATGTCGAGCGGCTCGCCGCTTATTGGGCTGAGGCACTCGGCGGCCCGACCACGTATTCCGATTCCTATGGTGACGAGACCACCGTCGTCAAAATGCACAGCGGGAACGGAAAGAGCATGATGAAATGAACTAGAAGTAGTGGATAAAGCCACATCAGTTCAGAGAAAGGTCAAGCCGAAACCAAGACCTAACATACTAAGAATCAGTAATTTATGACCAAAATATGGGGGCTACCCCACAGAAGAAATGCCTCTAGCCAAACTCACGATCGAGATTGAGATTCCCCACGCGCAATCCCTCAAGGACCGCCGTCAGGTTATCCGTTCCCTCAAGGACAAACTTCGTCACAGCTTCAACCTCTCCATCGCCGAACTCGACGACGGAATCGTCTGGAACCGCGCCACCTTGGGGATTGCCGCTATCTCCTCTTCTATGAGCTACCTCACCGGCCAGATCCAGCAGATCGACAACGCCGTTCACCGCCTCGCGAACACTCTGGGAGCAGAAATCACCGACTCCTACGCCGACATCCTCCCCGAGTAACTCGCAACCCCCATGGATTCATCACCGTCATATTAAGGTAGAGTGAATTCCCAGACTTTGATATCCTCAACCGTTCACCCCTGTAGAAAGCACTATGCCCGAGCAAAGAGCCAGAACGTACCACCGCAACCGAGTCGCGAATACCTTCTCTGAAGAGATTGGCGCAATGCTCGAAGGCGAACTCTCCGATCCACGTATCGCACCCAGCTACGTAACCGATGTCGTCCTTGCACCCGGCGGCAAATCCGCCCGTATCTTCGTCGCCGTCCATGGCACCGAGGAGGAAGAAGCCTCCACCCTCGAAGGCCTCATGACGGCCCGGGCGTACATCCGCTCCCAGCTTCGCGACCGCATGGGCGTACGCCACGTCCCCGAATTGACTTTCGCCATCGACCGCTCCGACAAGATGACAGGACGCATGGACGAACTCCTCGGCCGCATGCGCAAGCGTGACCAGAAGCGCGCCGCCACAAAATCCAATCCAGAATCGGCCCCAGTCTCCAAACCATGACTCCAGAAGCCCACATCGAAGCACTCCTGGAGTTCTTCCGCTCCAACCGCCGCTTTATCCTCACCTCCCACGCCCGCCCCGATGGCGACGCCGTCGGCTCCGTTCTCGCACTCGCCGAGATCCTCGACCAGCTAGGCTGCGAAGCCGACATCGTCCTCGTCGACCCCATCCCTTTCATCTACCGCACCCTCCCAAACATCCACCGCATCCACCACACCCCCTCCGCCAACGACGTCGACCCCACCGGCACCACCCCCGCCATCCTCCTCGAATGTGACGGAATCGCCCGCACCGGCCTCCTCGGCCTCGAAGATCGAACCCTCGTCAACATCGACCACCACGCCAGCGGCCGTCCCTTCGGCACCCTCAATTGGATCGACGAACACGCCTGCGCCGTTGCCGCCATGGTCTACCGCATCGCTGTCGCCGCCAAGGTAGAGATCACGCCTGCGATGGCCACCTGTCTCTACACCGCTATCCTCTCCGACACCGGCTCTTTCACCTACTCCGGCACGAACGCCGAAACCTTCGCCATCGCCCACAATCTCGCGGCCCGTGGCGCTAACCCCAGCCAGATCGCCCGCGACATTTACTTCTCCAACCCGGCCAGCAAGATTCGCCTGCTCGGCACGGCTCTTTCCAACCTGCAATGCGACGGTCCTCTCGCCTGGAGCTGGGTCACCAGCCACGACATGGACCAAGCCGGCGCCGAAGCCGAGGATTGCGAAGGCGTCGTCAACTACCTCATCAGTATCGACGGAATCGAGTCCGCAGTCTTCCTGCGCGAACTTCCCTCCGCCGACCAGTTCCGCCTCAGCATCCGCAGTAAGGGCAAGGTTGACGTAGCGCAGATCGCCGAAGGCTTCGGCGGCGGCGGCCACCGAAGCGCCAGCGGCTGCACTCTGGATGGGCCCCTCACCGAAGCCACCGACAGAATCCTGGCCCAGCTTCGGACAGGACTCTGTTAGCCTTGTCACGCTCCACGAATCAAATGAACGATCTACAACAATCCGCCGCTACCGGCGCGCCGCCACAGCCTGCACGCTTCGCCTGGCTGTACCGCTTCTGGGAACACCCTGAAGCAACCGCGTCCCGCGAGATGGTGATCCTGATTCTCGTCAGCGGCTTCCTTCTGCTCTATGGCCTCGTGCCCGTCTTCGGCGGCGACCAGTTAGGCCTCGTCGGGGCCGACGAACCTCGCTACGCACAGATCTCGCGAGAGATGCTCGCCGCGCACTCCGACGCCTGCCACGAGGTGAATGCCAAGGTCATCCCTCGCAGCCTGCGCCCGACTGACCTGCGTAATTCCTACCACTGCCTGGTGGGAGGAACGATCACCCCGATCCTGTACGGCCAACCCTGGCTCGAGAAGCCTGCCCTTTACTACTGGCGCGCTATGGGGTTCTTCAAGGAGTTCGGCGTCTCCGATTGGTCAGCCCGACTCCCGTCCACCTCCGGAGCCTTCGTCCTCATCATCCTGATCTTCCTCCACATGCGGCGATTCCGCCCTGGAGGCCACCTCGACGCCGCACTCATCACCGTCTCCTGCGTCGCGATCGTCAGCTTCTCGCGCGGAGCCTCCACCGACATGCAGCTCGCCGCCCCTTTCTGCATCGGCATGCTGGGCTGGTATGCGTGGTATGAGACCGGCAAGAAGTTCTGGCTCTTTGACCTCTACTTCTTCGGAGCCGCAGCCACCCTCGCCAAAGGTCCCGTCGCTCCTTTCCTCGCCCTCGCCATTATTCTTCTCTTCGCTGGTCTGCGTCGCGAGTGGTCGCTCCTGCGCCGCACCATCTGGCTTCCCGGTGTGCTTCTTTATCTGGCGATGGTGCTTCCCTGGTACATCGCGGTTCAGAGGAGAAATCCTACCTTCTACAGATCCTTCTTCCTCGAGCACAATCTGGAGCGCTTCGCCACAAACCGCTACCAGCACCATCAGCCCTTCTGGTACTACCTGGCGATTCTCTTCATCGGCCTGATGCCCTGGACCGTTATTGCCATCCGCGCACTCGTCGACTCCATCGCTGTCTCTATCGCCGAATGGAAGGTGCGCCACAACCCCCAGCGCTATCTTGGGCATTCCCGCGCAGGCGACGCCTTTCCCGAATTCCTCGTCCTCTGGGCGCTCTTCCCCATCCTCTTCTTCTCTTTCTCGGGCTCCAAACTCCCGGGCTACATTCTTCCCTCCATCCCACCACTCACCATCCTCACAGCTGACTATCTGAACCGCATTCGTCGTCAGGGTCTGCCAAGATGGTTGCTCTGGTCCCATGCCGCCGTCTGTGCCATCCTCGTCTTCGTTCTTACGCTGGCCCCGCAACACATGAAGTACGAGACTCTTGTGCCCTCAGCACAGTGGCTGACAATTGCTGGTGCTGCGGCCATCGCATTTGGTGTCGCGGTCTTCCTGATCGTCCGCCGTTGGGGTATCGCTCAGATCTGCACCGCGACCGTGCTTCCTGTAATCACGATGCTCGTCTTCCTGCTCGGCTTCCACGGCCGGGATTTGGACCTGAACTACTCGGCACGTCCTCTTGCGCAGGAGATCCAGCGGCAGGCACCCGGCCTGAGACCCCTCGCCATCGAAGGCGTCAAGCGCGATATGGACTACGGCCTGGCCTTCTACCGCAACGAGCCTCTGATCCACTACAGCAAAGACGGCGTTCCAGCCGAAGAGCATCTGCTCGTCATCCGTTCCAGCGATGCTGGAGCCCTCGATCATTGGCTCGCAGGCCGCGTTTATAAGCCCTTATTCCTCTATGACTCGCAGGGACTCGAAGTCTATCGGGTCTCCGCTCGTCCGTAAGTAGCTCGTAAGTAGTAAGACACTCACACTCCAATCCCCTGCCCGCGCCGCTTCGATTGCTATAAGCTCGACGAAGACTTTTCAGCGAAGCCATGGCAGTCGATACCCAACTCGAGATTCTCGACCTCAGGCATTTTTC
>DATDHL010000707.1:0-13854 GCA_036521575.1 Edaphobacter sp.
GCCATCATGGAGTTCGCCAAGCTCCGCGGCCTCCCCACCATGATCGACGCCGTCGCCGGAGATGCCCCCCGCGAGGTCGCCGTCGTCACCTACGGCTCATCCCCCGAACTCCTCGGCGACTTCTCCTCCGACCCCGACGCCGCCGCCCACGCCCTCTCCCAGCTCGAGCCCTGCGACGACGACCCCAACGCCGCCACCCTCGACGCCGTAGCCTACGCCACCGGCCTCCTCCAGGCTCGTCAGAACCACTACCGCCACGCCATCCTTCTCATCAGCGAAACCCGCGACCACGGCAGCGAGATCAAGCCTGCCAAAGTCATCGCAGCCCTCGGTCGCACCAACACCGTTGTCGACTCAGTCGCCTTCGGCCCCGGCAAAACCGAAATCCTCAACGACCTCCACTACGGCGGAGGCAGCGGCCCCTTCGGCCTGCTCATCATGGCCGTCAACGCCCTCAAGAAGAACGCCGCCCACGAGTTAGCCTCTCTCTCCGGCGGCGAGTACATCAACTTCACCACCCAGAAAGGCTTCGACAACGGCCTCCGCCAGCTCTCCAACCACATCCACAACTACTACTTGATCAGCTTCCAACCCCACGCCGAAGCTAACGGCGCCCCCACCCCCGGCATGCACTCCATCCGCGTCAAAATCCCCGACTACCCCGACGCCCGCATCCGCTCCCGCGAAAGCTACTTCAGCGGCACCCTCGACACCATCCCACCCGAAGCCCAGTAGCAACCCCAGATTCAGGCGTCAAACCGCGGTTACGAGTTATTAAAAGTCTGAAAAAATAGTACTCGCATAGCGAAGCGGGTCACTCTCGGTGGCTTGGAAGCATCTGAAAACAGTGTCCGAAGCAGCGTCGGAGCTGTCGATCTGGCGCGCCTGTATCTTTTGGCAAGGGTAACGAAAGGCGCAGCGAGATAACCTCGTCTAATCGTCGCGGTTGAGCACGTTTTCGGGCCACGCACAACTTCTGATTCGTGATCTGGCAAGAGCCTTGGAGGAATCGATGGCACAAGCAGAAGAACAGCGAAGACTTAAGGAAGCCGGCGAAAAGCTCGTCCCCTGGAAGAAGTGGGGACCTTACCTCAGTGAACGGCAGTGGGGGACGGTACGAGAGGATTACAGCGAAAACGGAAACGCCTGGGACTACTTCACACACGATCAGGCCAGGTCGAGAGCGTATCGCTGGGGTGAGGACGGCCTGGCCGGAATTTGCGATGACCACCAGGTGTTGTGCTTCGCGCTAGCCATGTGGAATGGCAAAGACCCAATCCTGAAGGAACGGCTCTTCGGATTGACCAACAGCGAAGGCAATCACGGCGAGGATGTAAAGGAGTACTACTTTTATCTGGACAGCACGCCGACGCACTCGTACATGAAGTATCTGTACAAGTATCCGCAGGCGGTCTACCCATATGAGGATCTAATCAGGACAAACCGCGAGCGTGGGCGCGGTAAACCCGAGTACGAGTTGTTGGATACGGGTGTGTTTAACGAAGACCGCTACTTCGACGTGTTGGTCGAATACGCAAAGGCGGGTGCGGAAAGCCTGGAGATTAAGATCAGCGTGTCGAACCGGGGACCAGAGGCTGCGACGCTGCATTTATTGCCAACGCTGTGGTTTCGAAATACGTGGATGTGGTTGGATGCAAGCAGCAAGCCGGTGCTGAAAGGCGCACAGCACAAGGGGTTCAGCGTAATCTCGGCCCATAACACGGACCCGATCTTTCAGGAGTCGCTGGCTGACTACAGCTTGTACTGCGAGGGAGATGCGCCGCTGTTGTTTACGGAGAATGAGAACAACAACGAAAAATTGTTTGGAACGAGGAACGCTTCTCCTTATGTGAAGGATGCCTTTCACAACTATCTCATCCACAACCAGAAGGAGGCAGTCAATCCCGCGCTGGAGGGTACAAAGGCAGCTCCTCACTACACGCTCAATGTTGGGCCCGGAAAGACGGAGGTTGTGCGTCTGCATCTCGAACGAGCCGTGGCGGAGCTGGAGGCGCGGCCGTTTGAACACTTCGACGAAGTGTTTGCCGCGCGGCTGAAGGAGGCAGATGAATTCTACGACGGGATCACGCCGGAAAAGGTAAAGGCCGACCCGGATCGCGCAATGGTGATGCGGCAGGCGCTGGCCGGAATGCTCTGGAGCAAACAGTATTTCTACTACGACCTGAATGTGTGGTTGAGAGAGCATAAGGTAGAGCCAACAAGCTCACCGGAGATCAGACAGAGGGTCCGGAACGGCGAGTGGTTCCACATGTACAACAACGACATCATCTCGATGCCCGACAAGTGGGAGTATCCCTGGTACGCAGCGTGGGACCTGGCGTTTCACATGCTCGCATTCCAGACGGTGGATCCGGATTTTGCCAAATCACAACTGATGCTCATACTGCGAAATGATTATCAACATCCGAATGGACAAGTACCGGCGTACGAGTGGAACTTTGGCGATACGAATCCACCAGTCCATGCCTATGCCACCATGCAGATTTACCTCAGCGACAAGGAGAAGAACAATGGCCAGGGCGATCACGAGTTTCTAACCTACGCATTTTCGAAGCTGCTGGTGAACTTTACATGGTGGCTGAACAGAAAGGACCGTGCAGGAAACAATCTGTTTGAGGGCGGCTTCCTCGGCCTGGACAATATCGGAGTCTTCGACCGGAGCGCTCCGATACCGGGCGGTGGCTACCTGGAACAGGCGGACGGAACGGCATGGATGGTGTTCTTCAGCCAGCAAATGCTGCGGATCGCAGTGGAGCTGGCACTGCACTACCCAGTCTTCGAGGAGTTCGTCATCAAGTTCTTCGAGCACACAATGTGGATCGCCGGAGCGATGGACCGAATGGGGAACGCTAAGGACACGATGTGGAATGAAGAGGATGGTTTTTTCTACGATGTCCTGCGGATGCCGAATGGTCAGGCGTTTCAGATGAAGGTGCGATCGATGGTCGGACTGCTCCCATTAACTGCGGTGGCGATCTTCGAGGAAGATCTGCAGGAGAAGCTACCGACGTTTCGCAAGTATGCGAGGAACTTTTTAGCGAGGCATCCGGAGCTGGCCGCGAACCTTCACATGCCGACCGCTCCAGGAATAGCCGGGAGACGGTTGCTGTCCACGGTGAACGAAGACAAGCTGCGACGAATTCTGACGAAGATGCTGGACGAGAAAGAATTCTTTGGCCCCCATGGGATTCGCGCACTCTCGCTCTACCACCGCGACCATCCGTTTGAGTTCGACATGGGGGGTCAGAAGTCTTCAGTCGGATATCTTCCGGGAGATTCCGACAGCGGGATGTTCGGAGGGAATTCGAACTGGAGAGGCCCGGTGTGGATGCCGGTGAACTTCCTGCTCTATACCGCGCTGATGCGGCTCGGAGCGTACTACGGCGACGCATTCACGATTGAGTGCCCGACGGGCTCGGGGAAACTGATGACTCTGTTCCAGGTTGCCAAGGAGCTGGGAGAGCGGCTAATCGGAACCTTCGTCAAAGATAGTTCCGGCAAGCGGCCCGTGTTTGGAGACGTGGAGAAGTTTCAGACTGACCCGCACTGGCGCGATAACGTGCTGTTCTACGAGTACTTCCACGGCGATACCGGGGCTGGCGTTGGCGCAAGCCATCAGACGGGATGGACGGGATGCATAGCACGGATTATTCAGGGGAACGGGGCCTTCAAGGAGACGGACCTCCTCGAGCGTGATGTCGAACGACGCGCGATCAGGTTAGGGCAAGGCCAGGAGGCCGATGCGACTAGCGCTGTGATCACAAAATATTGAGAGTTTTTGCTAGGAGTAACGGGTCTTGAGTCTCTACCGCTCCAACGCAAACCTCTCCCAAACGCTCTGGCGTCAAACATCGCGGTCAAAGCGGATGGCCTTCTAATTTACCGTGGTCGGCCCGTCAGCCTCGCAGACTGACACTCCATGGAGCGAGCCCGCGCTTCCATAACAAGAGGAGCGCAATGCCGGAAGCGAATAAGACACCCGTACCCGGCTCTGGGACCGCAGTGGACGCCGGACTCAACCTGCAGGCCACCGGCATCGGAAATAAGCATGTCGGCGCCCAGTTCTGTATTGATCCCGGATACAAATACCTGCGAGCCGATAACCGTTGCATCGAACCCAAAACCGGACCCGTTAATCAGAGCAGCCAGTTCCTCGTCGATCTGATTTCCGTTTAAACCGGCATACGAAGCTAACGAAAACTCCTGGAGGTCGGCGTAGTCGGTATCGCCCGGCGTGGCCAGCGTAACCGATATAGCGTCATCCGCGGTTCCGGTTCCTGTCACAGCAAACCAGTTCTGCGGAGGAGTGTTAAGGGAGGCCGTTGTGAACCCTCCGCTGATCGTAAGTTTTCCCGTAGGTCCTTTCGCAGGCGTTGGAACGATCGTAGCCGCGACCAGTGTCACTCCCGCACCCGGCGTCCCCTGCGTCCAGTAGACCTTTCCAAAGCCCGCGTCGTCAGGTTTAAAGGTCCAGTCTGCCTTTACCGATGCATTTGTGTTCAGCGCAGTCTCTACCGCAGTTCGAATCACATCCCTCGTGGCCCCGACAGGAACAGGCACAGTGAGAGGTACAGTTACCGTTCCCGTTTTGTTTGTCCATGTCAGCGTTACATCCACGGATCCAGCCGTCTTCGCCGGTCCTCCATCGAAGTTGTAAATTGCGTCGGCCTTCGCTTCGCTCGGAACTAAGCTCAGACCTAAAACTACCAACGCAGTTAATCTGAACATGTGGAACCTCCCTTGCAACTCAAGGTAGGTCAGGCATTATAGGCGCATTCCTCTACTGCTGGCGGCCTCCCCACCATCACATCGGGGCTATGGACACATGAGCCGAAACTTCGTCACCCAAGAAAAAGACCCGGCGCAAAGCCGGGCCTCTCTCTTATTGCCAATACTGACTTTAGTGGCCGTGATGATCGTCATGGTGATCATCATGATGGTTGCCATGGTCCTCGTGGTCCCAGTGACCCTCATGCATTTGCCAGCCGTTGTTGTAGTGGTCGTAGTGCGGGTGGCTCCAATACGCTCCGGCATAGGGAGGCCGCTGCCACACACCCGGCACCCAGACATACCGCCCGCTCCGTACACCCCAATACCCATCGACCCACAAATAGCCCTGCCCAGGCATTGCTGGCCGAACCTCTTAGCGGAACGGTGGTGGAGGTGTCCCAATCGTGACTGAAATCTGCCCAAACGCTGGGATCGCAATAGCCGAAGCCAAAACTGAAGTCAGGATACTACCGTACTACCATTTTGCTTTCATAGAGTTAGTCTCCATTTTCATACTACCTTTGACTCAGATGCCTCTCACGCGCAAGCGGCTGTTCGCCAAGAGGTCACTCCCACTCTAAAAACCTGTGGATAAATAAAGTTGCCTGAAGTGCCGATTTTTCACCCACCCAAAAGTTGTTGTCAGCTCACCACGTTTGCCACACATTTTTCCACGAACGAACCACAAAACCACCACAATCAGCACACGTTTTCGCGAAAACCCCAGCAAAAAAACCACTCCACCACGCACAAAAAAACATCAAAAATGAACAATAAACCGAACCATCAGAACCCCCTCCGGACCCGACATCCGCACCGTATACTGCCCCGGAGGAAGCGTCCCGGGCGGCAGATCCACATCCACATACTGCGCACCCTGAACCGTCACGCAAGCCACCCGTTCAAGATGACGATCCGGAATCGCAGTCGTCTCCGCATGGATCAAAACGTCGTACTCGCAGCCGCTGCCGGAGGGCACCAGCATCTGCAAAAGCACAGGCGCAGCAGCCTTAATCGCAAAAGCAGAAGTAGCAACGGGCTGCGATTCCCCGTGACTTCGTTCAGGAACAAGCCGCAGAATCATCGGTCGAATCGCAGCAGTCCCATCTGGCCGAGCGATGCCATTCTCAAGGCCTGAAGGTTCGCCAGACACGCCGAAGTTAGGCGTAGGCAAATTCGAATGCTCAGCAGGAGCCTGTGCTGTGTCGCGAAAATATTGAAGCGGATGCATCAATCTAAGTCCCACAAACAAAAGCACACAAGCCGCGAAGACCCCTACATAGAGACGGATAGCAATCCTCTTGGAGCGGCGGCCGCGGTACAGCAGATCAACCGTCAGTTGAACGTGCTGGCGCCGATTCGAGGAGCAGAAAATCCAAGGATTAAGCTGTTTACGATGCACAGAAGAGAGGGCGCCATCCGCATAATCTTCGAGCAGTTCTTGTTGGGCTTGATGGATCTGTTCGGAGAAAACATCGTCGTCCAACAACCGCTGCTCGAACTCGTCGCGCTGTATCTCAGGCATAGTTTCTGCAAGATATGCAATCAATTGGCCGCGAAGAGCGCTACGTTTTCGGCTACTGAGAGGTCTTGTCATCTCCTTCGCCCCTTTGTCCGGGAGCGTCGCGAAGAGTCAGCCCGCTTCCGACGTATGCAAGACTCAAGTTGGAGACGCGAGCGAAGAACCCTGTTGCGCAAAGCATCGAGGCTGAGTCCAAGCGATTGTGCAAGCTGCAAGTGGTGTTCGGCTTTGTGACTCGGACTCCAGCCATAATATTTCTCTAGCAGTCGACGTCGTTCGGGAGAGAAATGCGAGAGGCAGGACTGGAGGTTGGCCTGTCGCACCTCGTGGTTGGTGTCTGGGGCGTTCGTTGTTCGGGCAAGCCACTCGCGTACCTGCTTATCGTTGGGCTGGCTGCGGCTCAGGTCTTCTTGCAAAACCTGACGTGCGGTACTGAACACGAGGGCCGCCGAAGAGTGGCTGATCGGTTGCTCGTCTTCTGTGAATGGGGAATCGTTTGCCTGGTCCGTTGGGACAACGGTCATCATTTCGACCGCTCGGCGGGCGAGACGGCCGAGCGTCTCGTCTGCAAGATGCTGTGGATCAGAGGCAGCAGTGAGGTTGAAAAAACGGACGAGCCGCAATTGCAAACGACGATAAGCATCTGCAGCTTCGACAGGATCCGGGTGGAGGAGCGTAAGCAGGGCCTGAAGCGCGCTCGATTCCACAGTTAGCCACCTCGTCTTGAGGATGAGGATGGCAGAGCGTCAAAACGGAACTTACACATCTTCGAGGTGGCAGAGAACATAAGCAGAAGTATGCAGCAATTCAATGGCACGAGCATACCGGGATTCGCCTGAAGGTTATAGCAAATTCATCCTGTCTGAACTTACGGACTTATAAACGAAGAGGCCGGTGCAGCTTTTATTTGCACCGGCCAAGTGTATCGGAGTGGGTTGAGCTATTTCTCTGTGACGCGGAGAGCGATACGACGGTTCTTGGCGCGGCCCTCCTCGGTTGAGTTATCGCCCACAGGGAACTGATCGCCGAAGCCCTCGGAGCTGAGCCGTGAGGGATCGATACCCGCGGAAACGAGAGCATCCATGACATTCTTGGCGCGCTCGGTGGAGAGGGTCATGTTGGCTGCAGGATCGCCAGTGTTGTCGGTGTAGCCGCCGATCTTTACGTGAACGTTGGGGTAGGCCTTGAGGATGTTGGCTATGTTGTCGAGCTGCTCCTGCGAGGAGGGTTGGAGTGTCGCTTTGCCTGTGTCAAACAGGAGGCGGTCGAAGTTGAACCATGTAGTGGAATCGACTGGCTTGGACGTGTCCTGTATGAACGTAAGGAGTTTGTTCTCGATGCCGAATTGCGGAATGTTCAGTTCGACGCCGTTGGGCAGCTTGGTCTTGAAAAAATCGCCCAGCGCAGAAATCGCGGAGTTGGTTGCGTTGGCGGCGCTCTGCATGGTCTCGGTGACGGGGGCCTTTGCGCGATTGAAGAACCACATGACGCCGAGTAGAAGCAGGGCGAGCAGGATAACGGGCCAGAGCCATCGATTGGTGGCCCCGGCGGCCTTTGCGGTCTGATTCGCTACGTAGGCCGGAGCGGCGGTCAGCGAGGAGAGCAAGCCAGCGGGCAGGAAGCGTTGCAGACTAGAGGCTTCGCTCTTGAGCGAGTTTGCCAGACCGCTGGCACTGAGGCCGTTTTCGCGGACATGGCTCCCAAGAGCGCCGAGAACGAGTGGCGCCGCCATCGTCAGCAAGCTTATCGCTTTACTACTGGAGAGGCCGGAGGTCTGGCCAATAGCGTCAGCTACTGCGGACTGCCGGGACCCAAAGATGCTGGAGAGAAAGCGGCTGCCGAGATCGACCATGGATGAGCCAGTCCCGGTGGTTGCAGCGCCGACATTAGAGGTCAGACTGGAGAGAGCACTCGCACTATTTGCGGGATTGGTAATAAGGCCGAATATCTGGCTGAGGAAGCCGGGTTCATCGGCTTTGGCCGAAATGCCCGACAGCATAGCGGCAGAGCTGGCCTGAAGGCCTCGTTGAACAGTGTCTGTAGATTCTCCTAGTTGCGAGGCCAGTGGACCGGCAACCTGCGGACCCAAAAAGCTCATTACGCTTTCGACAATAGACGCTGCCATAAATTCTCCTTAAAAAAGCGTTTTTACATTTACTGGTTCTCCTGGTTCTGGAACACGGATAGGGATGGATTAGTCCAGCTGACGGGGCACACTACGTGGCACGCTCGCCAACCCTGGCGACCAATGAATATAGACCTCTGCTTTTACCTATTGCAATTTCGGCTGCTCTGGTTGCCGATAGCTGGACGCCTTCAATTTGAATTCGCCATGATGTTCAGTACCCTCCCCCGGGGTACCGATTTCACGCAAAGTATTCAATCGCAAGGAGATAGGCTTGGACCAAGCCCTCAAAGTATTCTTTATAAAAGACTTACTGGCAAAGTATTGATTTAAATAAGATAAGGCCAGAACTTATGTCCGGGCTTTATCTTCTTTGACTATTACCAGTATATCAAGTTGAGACAGGTCGTTCGGCAACGTGAATCGCCTTGATTGGCGCGGGTGTTTGCTATTTGAGGGCTTGACAGATTTTGGGCGAAACGACAACCGCACCTCCTTGGTGACCTCCCACCCCGCGCCTTTGGTGACCTCAATCTTCTGCTTCGACGCCGGCTGGGCGTTTTGCGGAGGCAAGTATCTTTTCCGATAGAAGTTGCGGGACTACGTCGTAGTGGTCCATCTCCATGCGGAAGCTGCCCCGGCCCTGAGTCATTGAGGTGAGGGTAGTTCCGTAGTTGAGCATCTCGGCCATGGGAACCTCGGCCCGCACAATGGTCCCGGCTCCGCCGCTGTCCATGC
The DNA here is from genome assembly GCA_036521575.1 of Edaphobacter sp. Taxonomy (GTDB): domain Bacteria; phylum Acidobacteriota; class Terriglobia; order Terriglobales; family Acidobacteriaceae; genus Edaphobacter. Next base: position 9,177 of record DATDHL010000707.1, read on the forward strand.
CCTGCACGCGACCGCGGCGGCTGTTGAGATCGGCCATGAGGGCTCCGGCGAATTCGTCGGGCACTTCAATCTCAACGCGCATGACGGGCTCAAGAAGGGCGGGCTTGGCCTGCTCCATGCACTTGCGGAAGGCCAGGTGTGCGGCGAGCTTGAACGACAGTTCGCTGGAATCGACGTCGTGATAGCTGCCGTCGTAGACGGTCACCTTGATGTCGACGACGGGATAACCGGCGAGAAAGCCGCGGGCGGCCGACTCCTGTATACCCTTTTCGACGGCGGGGACGAACTGACGCGGAATGGCGCCACCGAAGATATCGTTCGCGAAGACGATGCCGCTGCCGCGAGGCAAGGGCTCCATGCGAAGCTTGCAATCTCCGAACTGGCCGTGACCGCCGGTCTGTTTTTTGTGGCGGCCCTGGGCTTCGGCGCGGCCACGGATGGTCTCGCGGTAGGGCACCTTGGGGGCCTTGAGGGTAACCTCAGTGTGGTAACGCTTCTTGAGACGGGAGACGACGACCTCGATGTGCTGCTGGCCTGCCCCGGCGACGAGGAACTCATTGGTCTGAGGATCGCGGAAGAAGCGCACCATCAGGTCTTCCTCCATGATGCGGTGCAGCGCGGGGGCGAGCTTGTCCTCGTCGGCGCGTGATTTGGGCTCAATTGCGTAAGTCATGGCTGGTTCTGGAATAGGTACAGGTTCCAGAAAGATCTCATGCGCCTTGTCGCCGAGCGTGTCGCCGGTAAGGGTCGTTCGCAGCTTCGGAATGGCTCCGAGATCGCCTGCGTGCAGCTCCGACACTTCAACCGCCTTGCGGCCCTCCATGATGGAGAGATGCGCAAAACGTTCCGTCTCCTGCCGGGTGAAGTTCTGCACCGTCATGTCGTTGCGAACGACGCCGCTGACGACCTTGAAGAAGGAGATGCGGCCGGCAAACGGATCGGACATGGTCTTGTAGACGTACAGGGCAAGGGGCTCCGTGTCATTCACCTTGCGCATCACGGTCTCTTCCATCGGTTCCATGTTGGCGGCGTCCCCGTTGGCGTGTGACGGAGGACGCATCGCCCTGGCGGCGATCGGTTCGCGCTCGACCGGAGCTGGCGTGTAGACCTTCAGGAAGTCGAGAAGGTGATCGGTGCCAACGTTGCGCAGGCCGCTGACGTAGAGCACAGGGAAGATGCGGTCTTCGCGGATTGCATCATGGAGGGCGGCGATGAGGTGCTGCTCGGGGATGGTGCCTTGTGCGAAGAACTCTTCCATGAGCTCGTCTTTGCCCTCGGCTACAAGCTCGACAAGGGCCTCGTGGGCGGCCTTGGCATCGGCGGCAACGGCTTCGGGGATCTTGCCAACTTCGCCTCTACCATCACCGTCCGGTTTGTAGAGGAAGGAATTCATGGTGACGAGGTCAACCACACCGTGGAAGCCCTGCTGATCGATGATAGGCAACTGCACGGGTATTAGCTGGCGGCCCCACTTCGTCTTCATGGCCTCGATCATCTCCTGCCGCCCGAGGCGGCTGTCGGCCTTAGGGTGATCGACCTGGTTGATCACAACTACGCGGGGCAAATTGACTTCGGCAGCGTACTTCCAGACGCGGTCGGTTACGCTCTCGACGCCGGCGCACGCGTTGACGACAACCATGGCTGATTCAACCGGCAGCATGGCGGCGCGGGAGTCGTGCGCGAACATGTGGAAGCCAGGAGTGTCGAGCAGGTTGACCTTTACGCCGTTCCACTCGGCGAAGGCCACGGCGTTGGACATCGTCGCCCGGCGCGCGACCTCTTCTTCGTCGTAAGCGGTGACGGCGGAGCCGTCTTCAATGCGGCCCAGAGCCGGCGTCATCTTCGCAGCATGCAACATCGCGGCAATGAGGCTGGTCTTGCCGCAGTGGGAGTGCCCGACGACAGCTACATTGCGAATGTCACTTCCCGGATAGATTTTCATGCTCAGGCTCCTCGGTCCCTCTTTCGAGAATTGGTCTTGGTGGTTTGCGTGGTGCGGTCCTGTAATGGAGATTGGAGACCGGATAGTCAACCAACAGACAGGGATAGGGTTGCCAGGATGTCCAGGAGGTTGCTGCTGCCAGCTTCAACGTGCTGGCCGTATCGTTCTGCCGTGCGATTCCATGCATGGAGGCACCAGCCGTTCGGGTCTACTTGTCTCTTCTTCGAGCCCGTCGAATTCGTACCCAGGCTGCACTGCACCTGACGTCCGTTCAGACCGGCCGCAGCAGGGTTCCCGAAGAGAGTGGGATGCTATCACACACGCAATCGGCTCTCAATGCTGGACCGGTGGGAAGGCTGACAAGCGGCGATTTGGCAAGGTGTTAGACTTCAATCGATCCTGAACGATGGCTCGCGTCTTGTGCCGAACAAACGGGATACCGATGGTCATTGAGGGTCTACTTTGGAGACTACGAAAGCTCTAGCCCGGTTCCTGGTTCAAGATGGCGAACAGACCCGGACTGTGTCGCTGGACACGTTTCCTTTCACAATTGGCAGACAGATGGACCGCAATCTCTCTCTGCTGAATCCGCAGGTCTCGCGGCAGCACGCGGTCGTCGAACGCGATGGCGATGGGTTCGTGATTCGTGACCTGGGGAGCCGCCATGGGACGCTGGTAAACGGCGTTAAGATCGAGATGGCGCGTCTACAATCGGGAGACCGTATCCAGCCAGGTGCTTCAACCGTGGTTCTGGTGTTTGTCATAGCGCAGGACCATACTTCGACTCGTCAGTTGTTGAGCCGTATTGCGGGCGAATCGGCCGTCTCGCAGTTGGAGAAGCTGTCCCTGTTTCTTCAGGCGGCGCAGAGCTTCAACAATACGCGCGTGCTGAACGAAGTGCTGAACACCATGGTTGAGTACACGCTTCGACTAACCGGGGCCGAACGCGGTTTCGTTTTTCTAGGCGAAAGTTCGGCAACACTCCGGCTGGAGTGCGGATTGAACAATGAGGGCGCGCCGCTGATGGATGACTCGAAGATCTCACACTCGATTGTGAGAGACGCGGCTGAATCAGGGCAGGAGTTCATTGTTGGCGATGTCAGCGGGGACGGACAGGTCATCGGCCGCGAGAGCATGGTGGCGCATGAACTGCGTAGTGTCATCGCGATTCCGCTGCGAGGAAGAGCCTCTGAGAGGCTGCTGGGTCTGCTGTATCTCGACAGCCGGCTGCGAACCAGCACACTGAATCGTGTTGGGCGCGACATTTTGCAGGCGATCGCGAGTGAGGCTGCGAACCTGGTCGAAAACGCAAGAATGATGCAGGCAGAGCATGATGCCGAGTTGATGCGGAAGGAGATGGAGATCGCCTCGTCGATTCAGCAGAGCATCATGGCACGCGAACTGCCCGCCTTCCCCTTTGCTAAGCTGATGGCGAAATCGGTGCCATGCACAGAGGTCGGGGGAGACTTTTATGACGTCATCCCGGTGGAAGATGGGTTCGTTGCAATCGTCGCTGATGTTTCTGGTAAGGGTATGTCAGCTGCGCTCCTGGCCTCGATCATCCAAGGCATGATGTATGCGCAGGTGATGAGTGGTGCGTCCCTGGTGGATACGGTTCATTCAGTGAACTCTTTTTTGTGCGCGCGGGTGTCGGGGCAGAAGTATGTGACGCTGGTTGCAGTTCGCTATCGCGACGGCGGCGCTGTCGAACTGGTAAATGGCGGCCACGTCTCGCCCTTCGTCATCGGTTCAGATGGGCAAGTGCAAGAGATCACGGATGGAGATGTGCCGGTTGGGTTGTTTGGATCGGCCACATTCCACTCGGTTTCACTCGCAATGCCGGCGGGTTCGCGGCTGGTCCTGCTGAGCGATGGAATAACCGAGGCCGAGAACCCTGCAGGCATACAGTTCGGCTCGGGCGGACTTGAACTAGAGCTTACGGCTCCGAATCCTGTTGAGTCGGTGTTTGCGTCGATGCATTGCTTCTGCCAGGGTGTACCGCCGCACGATGACCGCACGCTGTTGGTTGTGGAGCGGACTGCTTAGCCTATTGCTGGTAGTCCGTAAGTCGGTCGTCATCGTCGTCTCACCGTTTGAGCGATTTGAAGAGCCGCTTTAGGTGACGTCGACCTGGTTGAAACCGAGGCTATAGAGGAGGGTGGTTATGGTGGATCGGGCGTTTTTGCGGGCGGCGTCGAGGATGCCGTCGTCCAGGGCGGATTTCTGGAGTTGTTGCTCAGCTTTGGCGCGGGTGTCGGATTCGAGGTTCTGGTCGGCGGGAACGAGGAGTCCGGTGGAGCGAGCGTAGACGCGGGTGTGCTGGTTGTCGAGGTTGGTAGCGAAGAGCTGCGAGGCGGGTAGGGTTATATGGATGGAGCGGTTGCCGTTCTTCTCGTCGATGCGGACGTCTTCGGGCTTGAGCTGGGAGAGGTCGATGCCGGCGATGGATTGTCCATGAACGACGAGGAGGATGCGGTCGCCGGCTAGGAGGTCGGGGAGGACGGCGCTGGATTTGGAGCCCTCGACGACGGTGTCGGTGGAGTAGACGACGGTCTCGAGGCGATTGAGGCGCTGGATGCGCTGGACGACGGCAGGGACGGAGGTGTCGAAGGTGGTGGTGCGGCCGGTGATGCGGTCGGCGACGCGGGCGAGGATGCCGGTGGTGGCCTGGCGGATGAAGACGACCATGGCGGCTGCTCCCAGGACGAGCGCGAGCAGGAAGGCGAGGAAGGTGCC
>DATDHL010000708.1:0-2411 GCA_036521575.1 Edaphobacter sp.
CGAAACACCGGTCTCTCGGCCAGTTTCAATTCACTCCAGTTAAGCGGCATCGATACCGGCGCTCCCGCCCGTGCACGCGGCGAATAAGCTGCCACCGAAGTCGCCCCCCGCTCATTCCGCAGATAATCCAGATAAATCTTCCCCACCCGAGCTGACTTCGTCATCTTAGTCAGATAGAGCGCCGGATTCGCCTTCTCCATATCGACCACAACACCACGAGCGAAATCCTTGATCGCAGGCCACTCCAACTCCGGTTCGATCGGCACAACGACATGCAGCCCTTTGCCTCCCGTAGTTTTGACAAAGCTTTCCAGCCCCATCTTCTTCAGCTTCGCTCGCACATCAGAAGCTGCCCCAGCCAGCACCTTCCACCCTAGAGCCTCATCCGGATCGAGATCGAAGATCAATCGATCAGGCCGTTCAAGACTCTCATTCCGCGATCCCCACGGATGCACCTCGAGCACCCCCATCTGCGCCAACCCTGCTAGAGCTTCCGCCGTATTCAGCGTGATATAAGGCTCAACCTTCCCATTCTTGTCTGCAATGTCAACACTCCCAATACCCTTCGGCAGCATATGGTTCACATGCTTCTGAAAGAAACATGGACTCCCCGATCCCTCCGGACACCGCACCAAACTCACGGGCCGGTCCGCGATTTGCGGGAGCATCCACTCGGCCACAGCCCAGTAGTAGGCCGCCAGCATCTGCTTCGTCATTCCAGACTGAACATCCAGCACCTTCGCGGGATGTGTCAGGCGAACCGGAGCGTGCTCCCCTACATTCGCCGCGGCTACTTTCTTCGCCGCCACTGCAACAGGTTGGACAGAGTGCGTAGCTTCCTTCCGTCGCGATCCCCTTGGCTTCAGAGCTACCTCAGTGTCCTCTCTCACGACTTCCATCGCAGCCTTATCCTCACGTACTCCAAGAAACGCTGCCTGTCGCACAAGATCATCGGCCGTCCACGTAGCAAACCGTATCTGCACAACCATCTCTGGCTTAACCCACGTAACTCCGCGCTTGGCATCCGCTGGAACGAGAACAAAGGGAGACGTCTTTTGTTCCAGCGGCTCCAGCTTGTCTCGCAATATGCTGTGTGTCTTCAGCGTAAATCCTGTTCCCGTCCGCCCCGCATAGATGAACTGACCATCTTTGTAATAGCCCAACAGCAGAGCGCCAACGCCGCGAATCTCATTCGACGGAAGCGTATATCCGCCTACAACAAACTCCTGCTCATGCAGGCACTTCATCTTCAACCAGTCACTACTGCGGCCCGACAAATACTTGCCTGCAGCACGCTTCGACACGATGCCCTCGGCCTGCAACTCACATGCCTTGCGCAACAGCTCTGCTCCGCCAGTTTCAAGATGCTCGCTTATCCGCACCACATCTTCATCGGAGCCACTTAGCACATCCCCCAGCAACGCCTTGCGTTCCCGCAGCGGAAGGTCGCGCACATTTCTTCCATCAACATGCAACAGATCGAAGCAGAAGTACGTCAGCACATGCTTCGCCCCGTCCTGCATCGACGCCTGCAGATCGGCAAAGTTCGTCGTCCCATTCGGCGCAACGACAACCACCTCACCATCGAGCGTCGCTTTATCAACAGCCAGCCTCGCAACCTCCTTCGCAATCGACCGCACACGATGCGTCCAATCCAGCCCGGTCCGCGTCAGTATCTGCACACTCTTGCCGTCTTTGCGAGCCTGCATTCTGTAGCCGTCCAGCTTCAATTCATGCAGCCACCCCTTCTCGCTTGGCGGAGTCGTCGCCATCGTCGCCAGTTGTGGAGGAACAAATCCCGGCTGCTGTTCCTCAGGAAGCTTCTGCAGCTTCTTCTCTACCGCGACCAGCTTTGCAGCATTCAACGTCTCAACTTCATCTTTGCTCTCCTGCCGAAACCACGCCTTCTCCCCACGAGCCGTGTCCTTCGAGTTCCACACATGGTCTTCGCTCTTGGCGATCTGCTCAATCGAACGTCCAGTCACAACGGAGTCAGGCTCAGCCTCCGTTACTAGAGGATGATTCGGCCCACGCTCAAACTCATCATGCTCTTTGATCAGCAGCCAATTAGGCTTCTTCTCCTTCGCCCACTTGCCGCCCATTCGGATTAGCGCCCACTTGCCCTTCATCTTCGTGCCATGCATCACGAACTTCAGGCTCCCATCACGCAGCCCCGCGTCAATGTCCGTGTGCCCCGGCTGCGGCTCCCACGTACCCTGATCCCACAGCATCACGGTACCGCCGCCATACTGCCCAGCAGGAATGATCCCCTCAAAGCCTCCATACTCCATCGGATGATCTTCCACCTGCACGGCGAGCCGCTTATCACCAGTGACGTAGCTCGGCCCCTTCGCGATGGCCCAGCTCTTCAAAACGCCATTCCACCCAAGCCTGAAGTCATAGTGCAGATG
>DATDHL010000709.1:0-4702 GCA_036521575.1 Edaphobacter sp.
GTGAGGCGGGCGTCCCATGCCCACCAGATACCCCAGGCGGGTTTGCCCCAGAGCATGCCGGAGGCGAGGCAGATGCTGGCGTAGAGGACAGTGACTTCGGCTGAAGCGACGGCCAGAGCATCGGCAGAGAGGGCCTTGAGAGGGTCCCGGCGGCGCCAGAAGAGGTAGCAGAGGGAGGCGGTGACGTTGATGTACGGAAAGACGAGGCCGAGGATGGCATGCGGCACATGGAAGTAGAAGATGCGCTGCAGGTTGCCCATCGTCGCTTCAGTTGGGGCGAGAAAGATGGCCTGACGGAGGCCGACGACCAGGACGGCGACGGTCGCCAGAAACCAAACCCAAGCGATGCTGCGGAGGACGGAAGAGCGGGCCACTATGGATATATTTTATCGCGAAAGCAAGTACGGGAGTAGTAAAGCGGAAAGATTCCGGCAGCGGATTAAGAGGGCGCAGAAACATTCGATCCCAATACACGTCCGACCTGCGCGCTTATCGCACCCCGAGCGAGAAGCTATCCGGAACGACAGTTCACCAGACCTAGGAGAATCGCTAGTCGGGGACTTGCCAGCCGGCTATGGTTTGGACGAGGGTGGCGTGGTCGAACGCTTGTCCACTGGTGGCTGTGGCTAGCTTGGGGAAGGCGGCGAGGACGTCGTCGGACTTGGCCCAGACGGGGACGTCTTCCATTTTGTAGTGGTAGATGACTTGCGTCTGGCGGAAGCCATTGACTACGGTGAGGGGTGTTGAACTGTCGATGCTGGTGACGATGCGGTGGCCGAAGCAGAAGCGTGGTGCGTAGCGGGCTCCGGTGGGCGTTACGGTGAAGCGACTGGCGTGGATGGCGGTTTCGACGCTGACTTCGAGGAGTTGGGATTTGACGAGGGTGTTGAGTTGCTTGGTTTTGGCTGGGTCGCTGGTCTCGTAGGGGAAGCGGGTGTCGACGAGGAGGCAATCGGGGTGCTCACTGAAGTAGGCGTTGAGGGTGCTGATGAAGTTCTCCGGCGTGGGCTTGTTTTTGGTGTTGCAAGCGACGGTGGGGCTTAGGATAGCGACGGCGAAGACGGCTAGGACGATTGCCTTGAAGGTTGTTGTTGTGAATGCTTTATGAGCGAGTGTCATCGCTTCTCCTTGTTTGTCCCGGTTTGTCCTAATGGTTGGATGCAGGTGTGGAGTGCGTCGCCATCGTGAATGGGCTGTTGTAGTTGTAGCTTTTTTATGGCGTCTTTGCTTACTCAAAATACGGTTGGACTTAGAAAAGTAACTCGTAAATGGCGTATTATTTGGCTCCATCATGGCCTTCTTCTCAAATGCGCAGGAGACCTCTGGCCGCTATGGGGGGTATATTGCCGAGTTTCAGGAGTTGTTCGGCAAGCATGAGGTGAAGTTTGGGAAGCCGGGAGATTTTCTGAAGCTGGCTCCTAAACTGGCGCATGAAGAGCAGTTCCGCAGGGAATTTACCGCTTTGACGAAGTCGGTGGGGCAGCGGGAGGAAGGAAGGCTGACGCGGACTCGGATGCTGACGATCGTCGCGATTGCTCTGGGTGGACCAGAGCTTGAGAAGATCGAGAAGAACGCGGTGTCGATCAGTCTCCTTGGGGTGTTTCTGGCTGGGGTGGGAGGGTGGTGCGAGACGGAAACGCAGCTTCAGGTAGAGAAGCCGACAGTTAAAGTGGAAGAGCCGACAGTGAAGGGTGATCCGCTTAAAGTGGAGCCACTGGTGGCTAAGGTGGAGAAGCCAGCAATCAGGATGGAGCCGCCGGTGACTAAGCTGGACGAGGCCGGGGGCTGGGGCGCTATTGTTGCTGCGCTAAACGACAATTCTGAGAACGAAGAGGAAGAGAGAGAGGCGCTGGAGTTGGAGCAGCGGCTGTCTGCAGGACCGCGGAATGATGCGGAGGGGATGACGACCTCTTTATTTGGAGGGACTGCGCTGGTAAAAGAGGCGCTGAGCCGGCTTGAGTTGAATGCGCTGGAGCTTAAGCTGCATCTGGACAGCATCGATCACAGGATGGAGCGGATTGAGCCGCATCTGGATGACCTGACGGCACGGATCAGTACGACGGTGGAGAGCGTGCCACTGCCGGAGACGAATGGGCTGCCGAAGGGGCTTCCGATGCAGCGGTTTTCGCTGCCGGAGATCGGGGAGATTGAGGAGTCGCATGTTGTGGAGCAGGCGATTGTGGAGCCTCAAATGGAGGCGGAAAAGGTGGGTGTGGTTGAGCCACCGGTTGTTTCGAAGCCGGAAGAGACAACGCGACCGCGGTGGGTCTATTGGGTGATGGCAGCACTGTTGTTGCTGGCTGGCGCGGCAGGGGTGTTTTTCTATGGTCGACATGCGCGAGAGGTGGGAGGAAGCCGGATTGCGGAGGCTGCAGCACCGAGTCGGCCGGGCGGTGCGGACGCGATGCATGGTTTGGATCCGCCAGGTCGTGGAGGGGGAAACGGTGCGGCTGGGCCGGGGGTGACTCTACCTAAGACAGCTGCCCAGCCAGTCGAGAGACAAAAGGTACAGGCGGCAGCAGGGCAGGGTGGAAATACGGGTGAACAGGTTCGCGGGCTGGATCGTAACGGGTCGAATCAGGCAGGATCAGGTAAGGCGGGGCTAAGTCAGACAGGGCCAGAAAATCAGCCCGGCAGGGAGATACGGACTGAGTTTGGAAATCAGCCGGGGAAGATCCATGTTGTAAAGGAAGAAGGACCGCCGCCGACTGTGGCGAGTGGTGTGCACATGCCGGAGAATTTACAGGGGGCTATTCCCAGCGCAAGAATGCCGTGGGTTCGGAGGTTGACGGTACCGGACGCGAATGCTTCGGCTCCCGCTGCCAAAAGTGCGGCGGATGCGCCTTCAGGTGCGGCGATGACTCCGGCGGTACATCGGACGGTGTTTGTGGCGGCCTCCACGTTGTCGCATAACCTGATTGCGTCGCCTAAGCCGACTTATCCGCAGGCTGCGCATTTTCAACGGACAGAGGGGGACGTGATGGTTCGGGCGGTGATCTCGGAAAAGGGAACTGTCGAGAGCGTGACGGTGGTGAGTGGGCCGATGGCACTGCGGGAGGCTGCCGTGAACGCGATGCGGAGTTGGCGATATAGACCATATCTAATGAGTGGGAAGGCAGTGGAGGTGCAGACGTATGTCGACTTCCATTTCAGCCTGGATCGCTAGAGTGGACTACGAGGACTTCGGGGCCGCGCGACTCATTCTGAGTCCAATATCTCGTCGGGGATGGGGTCCATCTCGCCGATGGTCTTCATGGTGTCGAGGGTCTTCAGGTTCGCCTGGACGGCTGCCCATTGCGTTGCGTCTTTTTTGGTGGTGATGGGGGAGAGAGGGTCGGCGTAGTAATCCTTTATGTCGTGTTTGAGCTGAATGGGGATGGGGCGTGTGGGGTGTTTGGTCAGCTCGGCAAGAAGCTTTGCGTAGGTCTTGTCGGTGAGGGGGTAGCCTCCGGGTTTGACGACGGCGCCGGTGTCGAGGTCGCGGTTCGAGAGGTAGTGATCGATGCGGTCGTAGTTGGCCATGACCAGTCGTAGCGCCCGGATGGAGCGATTCAAGCTGTGGATGTAGAGTTCCTCGGTCTGTTGCTCAGGGCCACGGATGTCCAGCATCTTCAGGGCGCCTACTTTGGGGACGATGTAGATGAAGCCGGCGTAGAGATAGCTTCCGAAGCCTGGTTTGTGTCTGTATTGTTGCCAGTTGTCTTCGGTGGCTATCTGGAGGAGCTCGTGCTGCAGTTGGGTGAAGTCGTCGCTTGGGATGTCGGCAGGGAAGCTGCTTTTGTGGAGGAGGGCTTCGGAGACGGCGATGTTGGGAAGGAAGCTGCGGACGGCGTGGCGGTAGATGCGGATGGAGGTCTCTTTACTGCCGATGATGTCGGGCAGGTTGAGGCCGTAGGTCTCGTAGAAGGCAGTGCGGAGCAGGGGGCGGGGGACTTCGAGGCCTACGTGCTTGAGATAGTGGTAAGGGGCGAAGCTGCCTTTGCTGAGCTGGTTGATGTCGAAGGCGAACTCGGTCTGGACGTGTTGGTGGGGGCCTTCTGCGTAGTTGACGGTGGTGCCGTATCGTTGGCCTAGCTTGGGGAACTCGATGGGGACGGCGTGGTTGATGGCGTAGCTGTGGCCGATGTTGTCGCCGATGTAGTGCGAGAGGGAGCCGATGGCGAAGGCCAGGTCGTCAGGGGTCTGGGAGTTGCGGAGGAGGTTGAGGACGAAGTCTCCGGAGCGGACGTAGTGGGTGAGATCGGAGAAGAAGGCGTTGCCGAAGGGATAGTAGCCGAAGTCCTGGATAGCGGATCCGCCGTAGGCGTAGGCGTGAGCCTCGTTGAGCTGGGCGTCGGTGAGGGTGGGGAATCGCTTGAGGAGGACGGGTCGGATGGAGTTCTTCCAGGCGATGTCGATGATCTCTTCGTGGGTCTGGACGGAGTAGGGGTTCGCCTGGATGGTGATCATGAGGAGGGCGAGGAGCGTAAGGGCTTTGTGTCGCGCGGTGCTTCGGGTCATTTGGATGGAGGCCTTCTTATCGCTCTCGCTGGTGTTCACTGTATCGGATGCGTGGGTTCGTGGGCGAGTGGTTTGTATGATCGGGATGTATGGAAAGTCTGGCGGATAGGCGGCGAGTTCGGTGGGTCAAGTATGGCTTTGCTTTGCTGGGGACTGCGCTGCTGGTGTTTGCGTTCGTGCATGAGCCGAGGCAGTCGGGTGG
>DATDHL010000710.1:0-1516 GCA_036521575.1 Edaphobacter sp.
CAAAGTATCCCGCTGCACTGGTTTGAAGCCTGCATCACGGATAATTCGCCTTAGTTCTTCTTCGGTCGTGCAGTTCGCGGTTCCGGCGGCCTTTACGACGTTCTCTTCGAGCATCACCGAGCCCACATCATTGCCGCCGAATCGAAGACCCATCTGGAGCACTTTTAGCCCCTGAGTCACCCAACTGGACTGCACATTCTCAATATTGTCGAGATACATCCGAGAGATCGCCAGTGTCTTCAGGTATTCGACCGACGTCGCTTCATCCCAGCCGCGACCGCCCAAAGCGGTGTTATGCGGCTGAAAGCTCCAAGGAATGAAGGCCGTGAAACCGCCGGTCTCCTCTTGCAGCCGTCGCACGACTTCGAAGTGATTGACGCGATGCTCGAAGGTCTCGCCTACGCCGAACATCATCGTTGCGGTAGTCCGCATGCCCAGTTCGTGGGCCGTCCTGTGCACATCCACCCAATCCTGAGTCTTGCACTTCAGCCGGGCGATTCGGTGGCGTACCTCGTCGTCCAGAATCTCCGCGCCGCCGCCGGGGATCGACTGCAATCCTGCATCACGCAGGCGCATGATCGTATCGCGCAGGCTTAGTTCGCTGTACTCGGCGATGGCGAGGATCTCGCTCGCGCTCAGGCAGTGCAGCCAGATGGAAGGGAAGCGCTCGCGGATGCCACGGAAGAGCCTCTCGAACCAGTCGATTTTGAGGTCGGGATGCAGGCCGCCCTGCATCAGTACACCGGTGCCGCCCATCTCGACGGTCTCGCGAATCTTGTCGTAGATGGTCTCGAAGTCGAGGATGTAGCCCTCGGCAGCCATCTTGCCCTTCAGCGGACGATAGAACGCGCAGAAGGTGCAGTACTCCGTGCAGAAGTTGGTGTAGTTGATGTTGCGGTCGATGATGTAACTCACCATGCCTTCAGGATGCAGCCGGCGGCGCACCGCATCGGCCTCCATACCAATCCCGATCAGGTCGTCGCTGTTGAAGCAGTCCAGGGCTTGTTCGCGGCTGATTCCCATGGCTCTATTCTACGCTGTCAGCGAGCCCGAACCAGCAGCCAGAGGATCACGGACAGCAGCACCACGATCAGCGAAACCCCGAGCTTCACCCACCAGCCCAGCGAGGATACGTGTGCCTCGAGCGTCTCTATCCGGTTCTCCCGCTGCTCGAGTGCCGTCCGTAAACGCTTCAAGTCGTCGCGCACCTCATCCAGTTGCGCACCTTGCTCCTGCAGTTGCCGGTAGAGCCCCGCGTGAGCCTTGGTCACCTGTCCCAGGTCGCCGCGGACGCCTTCGGCCATGGCCACCATCGCCGCTTCGGTCGCGCGATCAGTTGCCGCTCGCGACGCAAAGAACCTGTCGGCCATGGGAATCAACCGGGTTACGTGTGGAAGGAGCTCGAATAACTGCGCAAGTAATTTAGGCCACATATCTGTCCTGTCTTCCCGATTCCACAAGCCGTTTTGAAGTCCGCCACCGCATGATGAGCGCAACAATCGAGAGAATCAGAATC
>DATDHL010000711.1:0-7061 GCA_036521575.1 Edaphobacter sp.
ATTACCGAAGATGGCATCACCTCGAAGACTAAACGCGTTCTCCTTCTCAAGCCCAGGGGCTTCTGCGCCGGCGTTGTAAGGGCGATTGACATTGTCCGGATCGCGCTGGAGACGTTTGGCGCGCCTATCTATGTACGCAAAGAGATTGTGCATAACAGCTATGTCGTCAACGACCTGGCGAAAAAAGGCGCGATTTTTGTCAATGAACTGGATGAAGTTCCTGAGGGTGCTCGGGTGATCTATTCGGCGCATGGGGTTTCGCCTGCGGTTCGCGAACGGGCCAAGGAGCGGGGTCTGAAGGTCGTGGATGCTACCTGCCCGCTGGTAACGAAGGTTCATGTTGAGGCGATTAAGTTTGCGAAGCAGGGCTACTCGCTGGTGCTGGTCGGGCATCGCGATCACGAAGAGGTTGAGGGAACTCAGGGTGAGGCTCCGGATGTGACGCAGGTGGTCTCGACTGTCGAAGAAGTTGCGGCGCTGGTTGTTCCTGATCCGAACAAGGTTGCGTATCTGACGCAGACGACGCTCTCGCTCGATGAGGCACGGTACATGATCGAGGCGCTGAAGAAGAAGTTTCCCAATATTGTTGGGCCGCACGCGCAGGACATCTGCTATGCGACGGAGAATCGCCAGACGGCCGTTAAGAACGTTGCTCACAGCGCGGACTTAGTGCTCGTGGTTGGGTCGCGTAACAGTTCGAACTCCAACCGGCTGGTTGAGGTCTCGAAAAATCTGGACACAAACTCTTACCTGATTGACAGGGCCGACGCGATTGAGCCGGAGTGGCTTGACGGCGTGGATACGGTTGCCGTCACTGCTGGTGCATCGGCTCCGGAGGTTCTGGTGAAGGACGTTGTCGAGTATCTGCAGTCGATGGGTTATGGTTCGGTTGACGAAGTGGAAGTGATGCCGGAGAACGTACGTTTCGGTTTACCACCAGAGATCGTTCAGGCTATTGCATCGGCCCCGCCCGTAGCACAGTAAGCGCACGAGACGCAGTCAGAGAGTTTGTCGTACATGGGTAAATCTTCAAGTAATCCGCAGACAGCCACGCAGCCAGCGCAGCCACGCTTTGGCCGCATGGATCTTGGGCTGCAGCATATTGCTGACGGCATTGAGCGGGCCAAAGAGTGGTTGTTGGGCCAACAGCATCCTGATGGATATTGGTGCGGCGAGTTGGAAGCCGACGTGATGCTGGAGGCCGACTACATCTTTATGCACACGCTGCTGGGGACCGGCGATGCAGGCAAGATGGAGAGGGCGCTCAATGAGATTCTGCGGCACCAGAATGAAGACGGCGGATGGAGCCTGTATCCTGGGGGGCCGTCGAATATTAACTACGGGGTCAAGGCATACCTGGCGCTGAAGCTAATGGGATGGTCGAAGGACGATCCGTTGATGGTCAAGGCGCGCGAATGGGTTCTGGCCAATGGCGGCGTGGTGGAGTGCAATACCTTTACGAAGATCTATCTCTGCGCGTTGGGCCAGTACGACTATGGCGCTGTCCCGGCGATTCCGCCGGAGATTGTGCTGTTTCCGAACTGGTTCTACTTCAATATTTATGAGATTTCGTCGTGGTCACGCGGGATACTGGTGCCGCTGTCGATCATCTACGCGAAGAAGCCCTTCAAGAAGCTCGCTCCGGAGCAGGGAATCGAGGAGCTTTACGTTGGCGGGCGCGAGAAGTCGAACCTGCATCTGCGCTGGGACAAGAAGAGCCTGGTGAGTTGGCGGAACTTCTTTATCTTTCTCGATCGGATGATGCATTGGGCCGAGCGGGTCCATATCCGGCCGCTGCGCAAGGTGGCTCTGAAGAAAGCTGAGAAGTGGATGCTGGAGCGGTTCGAGAAGTCCGACGGCCTGGGCGCGATCTATCCGGCGATGCTAAATGCGATCGTTGCGCTGCGGTGCCTGGGCTACTCGATCGACGACCCGCAGATGATCCGTGCGCTGGATGAGTTCGAAAAGCTGGGGATCGATTGCCCTGAGGGGACGCCGGATTATCCGACTCCGACGTTTCGGATGCAGCCGTGCTTTTCGCCGGTGTGGGACACGGCACAGGTGGTCCCGGCGCTGGGCGATGCCGGCGTTTCTCGTACCGATCCGCGGATGATCAAGGCGGCGGACTGGCTGCTCTCGAAGGAGATTCGCTACAAGGGCGACTGGGCCCAGAAGGTCCGCAATGTGGAACCTGGTGCGTGGTGCTTCTTCTTCAATAACGATCACTATCCGGATGTGGACGATACCTGCGAAGTGCTGCTTGCGTTGAATGCAGTCGAGCATCCGCGTGAGCGTTATCAGTATGAGGCCGCGCAGCGCGCCATCAACTGGGTCTTTGCCATGCAATGCAAGAACGGCGGCTGGGCCAGCTTCGATAAAGACAATACAAAGATGATCTTCCAGTACATCCCCTTCGCCGACCACAACGCGATGCTGGACCCGCCGACAGTCGACATCACGGGGCGAGCTCTGGAGATGTTGTCAGCCTACGGCTACACCCGTAAGGACCCGCGCGTCGAGAAGGCAGTGCAGTTCATCCTGAAAGAACAGGAGCCGGACGGAAGTTGGTTCGGGCGCTGGGGCGTGAACTATCTGTACGGTACGTTCCTGGTGCTGCGTGGGCTGGAGGCCATGGGAGTCTGGAACCATGAGCCGGCTGTGCAGCAGGCAGCGGAGTGGATTCGCATGGTGCAGAATACCGATGGCGGCTGGGGCGAGACGTGCGGGACGTACGACGATCCGAACCAAAGGGGCATCGGGCCGAGTACTCCGTCGCAGACCGCTTGGGCAGTTCTTGGGCTGCTGGCGGCGGGCGACACGCGCTCTGACTCGGTAGCGAAGGGCGTTCGGTGGCTAATCGAGCGTCAGCATAAGGACGGCAGTTGGGGCGAACTCGTGCCGGGACGCAACGGCGAGAGCTACTACACCGGAACAGGTTTCCCGCGCGTCTTTTACCTTGGATATCACTTGTACAAGCAGTACTTCCCCTTGCTGGCGTTGACGACATATGAGCGCGCCATGGGGCGGGAAGAAGCGGCAGCGTAAGCCGCTACATTACAGAGTTTTTGGAGGAGACAACGGATGGCAGTTCCAGTCTCGCAAGCTTGGACAGTTGCAACGTATGTTTTGAAGCAGAAATTGATGGGCCGGAAGAAGTATCCGCTTGTGCTGATGCTTGAGCCGCTCTTCCGCTGCAACTTGGCGTGTGCCGGCTGCGGCAAGATCCAATACCCGGCGCACATCCTGAAGGCGGAGCTTTCGCCTGAGGATTGCTTCAAGGCTGTTGAGGAGTGCGGCACGCCGATGGTCGCGATTCCCGGCGGTGAGCCTCTGCTGCATCCGCAGATGCCGGAGATCGTCGCTGGCCTGGTCGCCCGCAAGAAGTATGTGTACATGTGCACCAATGCTCTCCTGCTCAAAGAGAAGCTGCACCTCTTCAAGCCGAGCAAGTATCTCTCGTTCTCGGTACACGTCGATGGACAGCGGGAGCACCATGACTTTTCTGTCTGCCGCGAAGGTGGCTACGACATCGCGATGGAGGGCGTGCGGGCCGCTGTTGCTGCGGGTTTCCGCGTCACGACCAACACGACGCTGTTTGACGGCGCCGATCCGAACAGCGTACGCGCTCACTTCGATGAGTTGATGACTGCCGGTGTGGAGAGCATGATGGTCTCGCCGGGCTACACCTACGACAAGGCGCCTGATCAGAAGCACTTCCTTGGGCGTGCGCGCTCGAAGAAACTCTTCCGCGCCATCCTGTCGAATCGCAAGAAAAGCTGGCAGTTCAATGCTTCGCCCATGTTCATGGAGTTTCTGATGGGCAAGAAGGAGCTGACATGCACGCCGTGGGGCATGCCGACGTTCAGCATCTTTGGATGGCAGAAGCCGTGCTACTTGCTTCAAGACGGCTACGCAGATAGCTTCCAGGAGCTGATGGAGACCGTGCAGTGGTCGAATTACGGTACGGAAAGCGGGAATCCGCAGTGCGCTAATTGCATGGTGCACTCCGGGTATGAGGCCAGTGGCGTTAACTATACGTTCGGTTCGCTCAAGGGGATGCTGCAGACTGCCAAGGCGATGTTCTTCAACAAGTATGAAGACAATGGCGCGATCAAACTGCTCAACGAATGGAAGCCCGCGCATGCCAGCCCGCTGGTGCAGATCGCGACGCCGGTGGCTTCGCAAGGCGCGACCGAACTTCAAGGGGTCTCAGGAGACTAATCATGGCGACCGAGGCGCAGGAAGCAGCAAAGCTGGAACAATTGGCACACGTCAACCCCGACGATATCGAAGTAGCAGCAGGCCGTGAGCGCGAGCAGCTTGAGGGCTGGATCCCTTCGCTGGCGAGCGATGCCGAGATACGTGAGGCTCTTGAGAAGGCGTTTGATTATCGCGGCGATATCACGGTGACGCGCAAGGACGGATCGAAGGTCGAAGGCTATCTGTTCGATCGGCGCTCCGGTTATTCGCTCGCGGACTCCTTCATCCGGATCATCCCCACAAACGAGAAGACAAAGGTGAACATCGCTTACGCGGATGTCGCCGCACTCGCATTCACAGGGCGCGATACGGCAGCGGGTAAGACCTTCGAGGCCTGGGTTAAGAAGTACTGGGATAAGAAGGCTGCGGGCGAAAAAAACATCCAAATTGAACCCGAGAAGCTGGATTAGATTTCGCTGAAAGCGTAGAGTTCGCTGGATATCGGTTCGTCTGCAACTTCGTTTGCTTCCTACCAGAGAGACTGAGAAGTGCGCGTATTCATTACGGGAGCGACGGGCTTCGTCGGGGCCCATGTGGCCCGAAAGTATGCGTCCGAAGGCGCAAGCCTCCGTTTGTTAACGAGGCAGACGAGCCGTCTGGATGCGCTTGTTGGGCTCGACGCAGAGACAGTGGTGGGCGATCTGCGCGAGCCAGAGAAGCTGCGCACTGCTCTTACTGGATGCGATGCTCTGGTTCACGTCGCCGCCGACTACCGGCTGTGGGTGCGCGATCCGCAGCAGATGTACGCCGCTAATGTTGATGGCACTCGTGAACTTCTCAGGCTGGCGCGTGAGACCGGCGTACAGCGTGTGGTCTACACATCGAGCGTCGCTACCATGGGGTTCAAGTCCGACGGCACCATCGTCAATGAGGACACGCCCGTCTCGCTTACCGACATGATCGGTCATTACAAGCGGTCGAAGTTTCTCGGCGAGCAGGAGGCCATCAAAGCTGCGAAGGCCGGGCAGTATGTGATGATCCTGAATCCGACCACACCCATTGGTCCCGGTGACGCCAAGCCCACGCCGACGGGGCGAATCATCGTCGACTTTCTGAATAAGAAGTTCCCTGCCTATGTGGACACCGGTCTTAACCTGGTCGATGTCTCCGAGGTAGCGCGTATGCATGTTGAAGCGCTGGACCATGGAACTCCGGGTGAGCGGTACATTCTCGGTGGGGAGAACCTGACGCTCAAACAGATTCTCGATCGCATGTCCGCGATCACGGGCTTGCCTTCGCCGACCATGAAGGTGCCGCACACAGTCGCGATGGCCTTTGCTTTCTTTGACGAAACCTTCACGGGCAAGATGCTGGGGAAGGAGCCGCGCGCTACGGTTGAGGCCGTGCGCATGGGGAAGAAGATGATGTTCGCCACCTCAGCGAAGGCTGAACGCGACCTCGGCTTCAAGGTGCTGCCAATCTATAGCTCATTGCGCTCCGCCATCGAGTGGTTCGTCACGAACGGATACGCTCCGCCGTTCGCCGGGCCCACCCTATGAGCGAGTGTCCAGCCATCATCGCCGCGTTGCCCCGCGAGGTGAAGCCGTTGGTCCGAGGCTGGAAGCGGCATCAGCTGCCCGGGAAGGTTCATGCCTACACCAATGATTTTGCGGTGGTCGTCTGCGCAGGCATGGGAGCGGCGCGCGCCACACTCGCTGTGCAGGCGGCGATGTCACTTCGGCCTGTGACTGTTCTAATTTCCGTTGGGCTGGCTGGCGCGTGCGATCCTTCGCTGCAGGTGGGAGACATCGTGCGAGCTGGCGTTGTCGTGGATACGCAGTCGGGCGAGCGATTCACCGATCCGCAGTTCAAGCAGGTGCTGGTCAGCGCGCCTGCAATCGCCAGTATTCGGGAAAAGCAGCGGCTCAACGCTTCGTATGGTGCTGCGGCGGTCGATATGGAAGCCGCGACGGTCGCACGTATCGCACAGGCGCACGGCATCCCTTTTCACGCCATTAAGGCCATCTCCGATGATGCGGCTTTCGAGCTTCGGCAGCTTGCTCGTTTTGTAACGCACGATGGCCAGTTTCGTGCGGCGGCTTTCGCTGTCCATGCTTCGCTGCGTCCTCAACTATGGAGCAGATTAATTCAACTTGCTGGCAACAGCAGCCGCGCGGTGAAGGCCCTGACTACAGAGCTTGAATCGCAGCTAGACTTGTACAGGCGGAGAGCTTAGAAGGATGACAGAGCAGAATCAGCAAGACTATATCGTCCCTGCAACCATGCGTGCGGCCGTCTACCGCGGCGTCAACGATGTGCGCGTTGAGACGATTCCAGTTCCGGAGATCGGCCCCGGCGAAGTGCTGGTAAAGATTCACACGTGTGGGATATGCGGCA
This sequence comes from Edaphobacter sp., assembly GCA_036521575.1. GTDB lineage: Bacteria > Acidobacteriota > Terriglobia > Terriglobales > Acidobacteriaceae > Edaphobacter. The sequence continues at coordinate 6,598 of DATDHL010000711.1, forward strand.
CTGACCTGAAGAAGATTCACACCGGGTCGCACAGTGCTCCTCGGGTCTTTGGGCACGAGATGTCGGGAACGATCGTCCGCGTTGGCGATGGAGTTACAGACTTCGCGATTGGTGATCGCGTGATGGCCTACCACCACATTCCCTGCGGAGAGTGCTACTACTGTCGTAAGCATACGTTCGCGCAGTGCGAGGTCTATAAGAAAGTCGGTTGCACGGCCGGGTTTGCTCCGTCTGGGGGAGGCTTTGCCGAATATATCCGCGTGATGGATTGGATTGTCCAGCGAGGACTAGTGAAGATTCCCGATGGCGTTCCGTTCGAACAGGCGGCCTTTATTGAGCCTGTCAACACCTGCTACAAGGCAATTCAGTTGCTCAACCTTCAGCCTGACGAGACCGTGCTGGTCATCGGGCAGGGGCCGATTGGAATTCTCCTCGCTGCACTCGCCCAAAAGACAGGGGCGACG
>DATDHL010000712.1:0-2220 GCA_036521575.1 Edaphobacter sp.
TCCTTTTCACGCTTCTCGGGCCAGAGGAGCTGCTCGATGGAGTTCTGGAAGGAGTCGAGGCGTGCGTCGACGGAGGGGCTCGCGTTGAATTTGCCGAGGCTGTTGTTGAGCAGGAATGGCGCACTGGACCAGACGCTGATGAGCGACGGGGGACGGGTGTAGCCGCGGCCTCCAGCGGGCAGGACGTAGGGTTTGGGTTCGCCGGTGAAGGGGTCGTAGATGGTGGCTGTTCCTGCTGAGGGGAGATCTTTGTAGGACTGCGAGGAGAAGTTATCCCAGATGTTGCCGCCGAGAGCATTGGTGGCGAGCGGGCTGCAGGCGTTGGTCTGGAGGAGGGTGACGGGGACGCGGAGTTCGGTGGAGAGATAGTTGCCCTGGGTGAAGTCGGGGGCGAGGACTATGTCGCGCATTTTCTTTTTGAACTCTTCGGTCTTGGTCCACTGCCAGTAGCGGTTCCAGCAGTCCATGTAGCCGGAACCGGCGCAGGCTGCGGGATCGGCGTTGGCGGGCGGTGGCGGGAATTTGCTGGAGTGGCAGCGGGCGCAGCGCTCAGCGAAGGCGATCTTGCCGCGGGTGAGAACCGCTTTGTCGGTGGTGAGGTGTGCGGCTCCGCCGGGGGCGTCCTTGAGGAGATGCGGTTCGGTGCTCTTGAGGAAGAAGAGCGCCATGTCGACGGTCTGGGCTTCGGTGGCCTCGAAGTAGCTGGAGTTGGCGCGGGCTACTGCGACCGGGATCGGGGTGACTTCCTGGCCGCCGACGAGGGCGTTGAAGTGAAGGAGCCACTCTTCGCTGAAGGTGCCGATGTTAAGGTAGACGCGGTTGAGGGCGGCGAGTGCGCCTACGGAGTCGGATCCGTCCTTGAGGACGCGCGGGGTCTGGACGATATCGGGCGCGGTAAAGAACTGCGTGAGGTAGCCGGATGAGACATAGTTGTTGAACTGCTTGTTGTCTTTCTGGCCGTCGGCTAGTTTTTCTTTGCCCCAGACTAACGCCTGATCGAGGCGAGGTTTGAGGGCGTAGACGGCGTTCATGGTGCGGGGATTGTTGATGTTATCGGTGGAGATGAGCGAGGTGTCGAGGGTGCCGGGGCGCGAGGTGTGGAAGAGTTGGAAGACATAGCTATCGGCTGAAGGATTCCAGTCGAAGATGCGGTCAATCCAGAAGTACTGCGCGCCTACGTTTGAGCTGAGGTTCTCCCACTTGGGAGCGTCGGGGTTGTCAGGGGGCTTCACAGGGTTGGGGCCAACGTGGCAGAAGGCGCAGGACATGCCCACGCGATAGGGGCGAACGAGATCCTTCGAGAGGTAGTAGGTAGGGTCGGTGTAGTAGCGGACGGGGTCCCACTTCTTGGCTGCGGCCTCGTCGAAGGCGGGGTTGGGGAAGAGGCGGAGGCCGACGATTCCGGTGCCGTATCCGTAAAAGGAGCCGGCGTCGATGTTCTTGCCACGTGCACCGATTTTGACGCCGGGATATTTCTGCGCGTTCTCGAAGGGGTCGGGTGGGCAGTTGGGGTCGCGCTGATCGAGCCATAGGCCGAATCGCTTGGGGTCGGGGCCGGTGGGCTTGATGAAGCAGGGTTCGTTGACGAGGCCGAGATACTCCCAGCGGTTGTCGCGGCTGGCTTTGAGGGCGGGATGGCTGCCGTCGCCGGGGTAGGAGGAGACGGTCTTGAGGAAGTCGAGATTGCCTACGCTGGTGATGGAGAGGACGTCCCAGAGGCGGTCGTCGCCGGCGGTCCAGACGAGCCAGGTGTTGCGACCCTTGATCTCGCCGGCTGTGAGCTGGATGCCGCCGTCCATGTCGTGGAAGTAGTCTTCGTCGGCAGCCGGGAAGGAGTTGGCTGGGCGGTTGGCGAGTTTGGCTTCGTCCAAGACCTTGCCGGGGATGCCGGGGGTGGTGTTGCAGCCCTGAGGCAGGAGAGCCAGCGCGATGAGTACGGCGATAGCAGCTACAACGCGAAGTGGCTTGAGTGCGGCGAGTCTGTACCAGGAGAACTTTTGCATCGTAGTCCCTCGTGTTCGATCAAACTCTGGCGGCGCGTGCAAGATATCGTAACGCACGCAGGCCGGGCAGGAAAAAATATGCTCCGCCGCGGACGGTGGTGAAGCGCGGCAGGTCTTGAAGTTGATGTCGTACGGTGCCGGCGACTGGAAGAGAAAATCCGCTTGCCGGGCAGTCGGCAATGGGCTCGCGGTTGCCTAGCAGCGGGTCAGTCTCGCC
>DATDHL010000713.1:0-3202 GCA_036521575.1 Edaphobacter sp.
CGTCTGCAGCAGATAAATCTTGATAATCTGCCCCGACCGCGCCCCCAGCGACTTCATAATCGCAATCGTATCCAGCCGCTGTTGCAGATGCGCACGCATCGCCATCGCAACGCCCACAGCACCCAACACCAGCGCCACCAAGCTCATCAGCGACAGCAAACTCGTCGCCCGATCTAACCCCTGCGTCAGCGCCGGATTCGTCTCGCGATAATCAATCACCTGCGACTCAGGCAGCAGTTTCACCAACCGCTCCCTCAAATCCCCGACGGCCTTGTCCGAGATCGGCGCGCCACCAGCAGGCTTCGGAACCTTGAACAAAAACCTCTGCCCCGCATGACTCCCCGGAGCCAGCAGCCCGCTAGCCTCCAACCCCTCCCGCGAGATCAGCACCCGAGGCCCAGCCGCAAAGTTCCCCGACAACCGATCCGGCTCATTCACCACAACCGCCGCGATCCGAAACAACTGATTCCCAATCTTCAGCTGATCACCAACATTCAACTTCAGCCGAACGAGCAAATCATCCGCCACGGCCACGGCATCCGGCTTCAGCGTCTCCCTCAGCGACGCCTTAGGCGACAGCTCCACCTCGCCATAAAACGGATAAAGCTCCGGATCGACAGCCTTCAGCGAAACCAGCAGCGGATCAAGCGTCTTCGCCGCCGAAGCCATCGAAAGCAGCTCGGTCACCGGAGTCATCTCGATTCCCTGCTGCTCGATCGCGTCCAGCCCCTTCTGCTGCTCCGGCGTCGGCTGCATAAACATCCGCGCCGAAAGGTCCGCCGCCATAATGCTCCGCGCCCGATTCAGCAACGTCGCTCGAAACGAAGACGAGAACCCTCGAACTCCGGTCAGCGCAGCCACGCCAATGGCCACCGACAAAATCACAAAGAAAAACTTGCCCTTCGACGAGCGCATCTCGCGAACAGCAATCTTGGCAGCGGAACGATAAGAAAGGGTCGCCATATCAGGACCGCGCGCCCACAGCAGCCACACCCGAAGTCTCTGCCGGCTGCGTATTCATCTCATCCGAGATAATCAGCCCGTCCCGCAGCGTAATTCGCCTGTTCGCATAACTCGCAAGCACCGGATCATGCGTCACCAGCACCAGCGTCGTTCCCTCCATGCGATTCAGATTCAGCAGCAGATCCAGCACATGCGCTCCATTCACCGTGTCAAGATTCCCCGTAGGCTCATCCGCCAGCACAATCGGAGGCCGCAGAATAAACGCCCGAGCCAACGCCACCCGCTGCTGTTCCCCGCCCGAAAGCTGCACCGGATAATGCTCCATCCGATCACCCAGCCCCACATTCACCAGCAGATCCCTTGCACGACCCAACCCCGCCTTCGCATCCTGAGTCTCCGCGTTCAACTCATAAGGCAGCAGCACATTCTCCAACGCGGTCAGCGTAGGAATCAACTGATACGACTGAAAGACAAACCCAATCGTCTTCCCTCGAACCTGCGCCAGCTTGTCCTCCGGCAGATAGCTGATCGCCACGCCATTCAGAGATACCTCCCCCGCACTAGGCGTATCCAGACCTGCCAGCAGCCCTAGCAGCGTCGACTTCCCCGAGCCCGACGACCCCATAATTGCCGCAAACTGCCCCTGCGGAACAGTAAAGTCCAGCCCCTTCAAAATGTCCACCGTACGCGGCCCATTCCGAATCGATTTCCGAAGTCCTTCTACTGCAATCATCGGCGTGCCCTTAGCCTCACCCTGGAATACGGTCTCAACTGCGGATTGGTTCACCTGTGGGCTCTCCCTTACGTCTTCCTCATTGGAGGTTTGGTAGATTCATAACGATGCGCCAAATTGGATTGCTTCTTATACTAGCGGGTCTCGCTCTCAACACCATCGGATGCAAGCCCGACCGCACCAGTCAACAGTCGTCGACCATCGACTCGCGCCCAACCGATCTCCCTCGTCAGGAAGCCACCTACCCCTCCACAACCCCGGCCGCACCGGTAACTCCCATCGCCAACGATCCGCGCCCTCGCATCGTCAGCTTCGGCGACAGCCTTACCGCTGGCTACGGAACCGAGGCGGGCCAAAGTTACCCCGAATTCCTTCAGCAGGATCTCGACCGCCTCGGCTACCACTACCGCGTGATCAACGCAGGCATAAGCGGCAACACCACCAAAGACGGAGTAGAACGCATCCCCTCCATCATCGCCATGAAACCCGCTGTCGTCATCGTCGAGTTCGGCGGCAACGACGGCCTCCGCGGCCTGCGCATCGAAGACTCCCGCGCCAACCTCGACAAGATCGTCTCCACTCTCCAGGCCAGCGGCACCAAAGTCGTCCTCGCCGGCATCTCCCTTCCCCCGGACTACGGCCCCGACTACATCCGCCAGTTCAACGAAACCTACACCCTGCTGGCGAAGAAATACCATGTCCCCCTCCTCCCCTTCCTCCTCAAAGGAGTCTTCGGAGTAGACGGCATGATGCAGCACGACAATACCCACGCCACCGCCCAGGGTAACCAGGTAGTAGCCCAAAACGTCCTCCCCCTAATCACCCCCCTCCTCAAAAAATAGCCTCATGCTGGTTAACCATCCCCGTTGGCCACTACGATTTCTGTTGCCTTGCCACCGTCGTTGCTGTTGCCCTTGCTCTTTCTTGTTTGTCATCCCCGAAGGGGATCTGCTTTCGCTTTCGCTTTTGCAGTTGCAGTTGCAGTTGCACTTGCACTTGCACTTGCCGTCATTCTGATCAAAGAGAACCCTCCCGGCATTTCAGCCCCAAGCTCCACCAGAGCCAAAACCTGTCAACCCCAACCCGACCCTAACTCATTCCAAACCAACAACATCCAACTGCCAATTAATTACCCCCAACCCGCTATAACAAGACCAAGTCCAGACTTAAGGTCTTTCAATCGAAGACTTTAGAACCAAAAGTCCCCCCGGGGGATACCTAACCCATAACCACCGTAGGCTGCATCAACGTCCCAGCAACACGCCGCACAATTGCGATCAACTCCGTCGGACTCGCAAAAACCTTGACCAGCGGAGCAGAAGAGAAATCCGGCAGATTCACCTGCATCCCATTGCGCAGACGGCCAGCCACCTGATCGTCCACCGTGACGCAAGGCATCTCCGGCAACAGCGTCCGAGGATGCGGCAGCAAACCCTGTATCTCCTCCGCAGAGGCCTGCTTCAACTGCTCAACAGTGATCGTCTCGGCAAGCGTAAAAGCCCCCGC
>DATDHL010000714.1:0-8423 GCA_036521575.1 Edaphobacter sp.
ATCGGACGTGTCGAGTTCGTCTGCGTTTGCAGAGAATGTTTCAGCGACGGAAGCCTTATTGATGGAGGCCTGGTTGACTCCTTTTAGAACGGGGCGGCCTGCTTCGATATCGACGAATCGATTGATGCCGGTGAGGAGGCCGGGGCGGTTGAGGATGTTTGTCGGAGGCGGGTTGACGACCACGGGTGCAGGAATGGCCTGGGCAACGACGCGCCAGACGGTTTGCCGCCGCACGGTGGTGTCGGCCTGGCCGAGGGCGGGTTCGCGGAGACAGGGGTCATCGAGGTCGGTGATGAGGCGCTCCCATACTTCGAGAAAGACCTGAATGGAGGTGGCTTTGCCGCTGCTGAGTTGGTTGAGTAGGTCAGATTCTGAGTGGGTGGGATTGATGAGGAAGGGCTGAGCGCCGTAGTCGAGAGTGGCGTCATTTTCGCAGACGAGGCCGTGGACGTAGTAGCGGCCGGGGCCGATGGAGATCGAAGCGTTCGTCGCGGCGATGGCGAATCCAGCATTGTCGATGGGGCCGCCGTATGGACCGACGACATCGATGGTTTCGGCCTCGCGCAGGTGATTATTGATGGCGGCCTGCTCGTTGGCGTCGGCGTCGAGTGCGACTCGGCCCTGTTGCTGGAGGACGGCGGTGTAGTTCTTCTTCGGACTGAAACGGATACGACTGAAATCGCCTCTCATGGACGCTTCTCCTGAGTACCTGATAAACGAATGCTGGGGCCCCGGAATTTCTAGATCAGATCAAGCCTGCACCGATGCCGACGAACCAGACTTCATCCTGGGTGTCGTCGCCGCAGCATCTGGGTTTCGCAGGCAAAGCGTAATCGTAATAGCGTGTGAACGGAATGTGATGGACGATTGCTGTGCGTGAAGGCTCGATCATGACGCCGCTTTCGAGCCCAAAGGGAAGATACTGAGGTGCACGAAGCTGTACGTTTTTCAAGGCCTCGGTCTCCTGAAGCTGGTTGTAGACGCCGAGCTGCGAGCCATTGTCGGCGCCCGTCCAGACGGCCATGGGTACGTCTCCGCTGAGAAGTGCGAAGGATGGGTGGCCGTATTGGAGCGTGATGAATTGGGGTTGCAGGGCTCCTTCGTTAGCGGTGGTGTCGGGCAGGCAGCGGTAGCGGGGCGGCGTGAGCGCGTCGGTGGGGACGAAGGAGAAACGGATACATCCCGTTTGTTGGCGGCTGCACCAGACGGCTGCGGGCCAGGGGTCGTGACGGGGGCGGCGTGCGAGGAAAATTGTGTTGGATGCGAGCTCCATTGTGTGGGTATGGACCTTGCCTATGATGGTGGAGTCTTCGATGTGCAGGTCGGCTCCTTCGGAGGTGAGATCCGCTCCGGCGTAGGCGATACAGCAACGGCTGGAGGAGTCGATGATGCTGGAGCAGATGCGCGTGCTGCCTCCAACTATGTTGGCGATGGGACCGCTGATCGTGCGGACGAGTGAGATGGTGGTGCCGATAGCGTCGCTGACGATGCTGGGTTCGCCGGGTTGAATGGGAGCGCCTCCAGTGGCGAGGGCGATGCCGGGGACGAGAGTGCAGTCAGCGAGAGAGATGTTGATGGGATCGCCATGAAGGGCAATAGCGCCGGAGAGCCAGAGGCCGCTGAGAAAGAGTTGTCCCATGGGTTGGGTTGTACCGTCGTCGCTGATGATGAGAGAACCTTGTACTTCAATGTTGCCGCGCAGTGTGACGCAGGCGCTGTCGTAAGTGAAGTCGGTTGTGCTGACGGAGGGATGCGATTGAGCCGAGATGATCCAGAGGCGACTTAGAGACGATATGTTGATGGCGTTGGCGCTCGTCAGGTCGATGTCGAATGATTCGAAGTTGGGCAGGATGATGCGGCCGGTTGATCCGGGAGCAGCGGAGTTCCAGGCGGTGATGGCATCCTGCAAAGTTGGGGTTGTGGATGAGCCGACGATGGCGGTGAAGTTGAAGGTCGCTGTTGTGAAGGTTGTGAGATTGGGAGAGCGGTCGTAGGGGCCTCCGCCGAGTTCGGCAGGGAAGCCGTAGTTATAGTTGACGCGAAGGTCTGCGGGGATGGGGACGTCGGGACCAAGTTCGATGCGACCGAGGAGGGGATCGATCGCGATCTTGTTGCTCGGGGTGCAGCTCCAGTCGCCGGCTTGTGAGGTTGGGTCGTCGGAGAGATCGCGGCTGCAGATCAGAGAGATGTCGACGAGTGAGCCATCGAGATAGAGAGCGATGCTGTTGTCTGGGCCGTAGAAGTCGGACATGTTGGCGAAGAACTCGCGGCGGAAGATCGGTTGTGGAACGTCGAGGCGTGTGGTGAGACGGCTGAAGGATTCGCGCGGAGCGAGTGCATTGAATAGAGGCATGTTCTGGCCAAGGGGGCTGAACATGTAGCGGCGATTGTCGATCTTAAAGGCGGGCGCATTGGTGACGGGAAAGCTGATCCAGCGCCAGAGATAGATGCCGATGTCGGGGATGTTGTCGCGACCTCCGCCGTGAAGGTTGATTTCAAGGGGAGCAATGTCCGGGTTGGTGATCGTGCGGAGACGTGGGGCGATACGGCGGACGTCGATGGTGCGATTGAGTTTGTCGAAGGCGGTGCCTATGTTGTCGAGGTGTGCTCCGTTGCGAAGGTTGACCGTGGCAGAGTGGTGGGGGCGAATGTGATGCATGCTCTCGGTAGTGATGAGACGGCGGAAGCATTCGACTGCCGCGGCAGGAAGGCCGGAGACGTCTATCGAGATTTGATCGAGCGCAAGGAGCGTTCCTTTACGGCGACGGTAGCCAATGGTGTTGGCTACTTCGGCGCGGCGGCCAGAGGTGGAACCACCGATCTCATAGATAGCATCGGAACCGACTAGATCGCCAATGTAAGGAATGACCCAGGGGGCGCAGGTTTCGATGAACTCGTCGTCGTAGAGTTGACGGACGTTCTCTTCGAGGAGCGCGCCTTGCTCGGAGATGACCGAGAGGAGAGCGTATAGCGGCTTACCGTTTTCTACGTCGCGTGTGCGGTAGACGGCGGGAAGGAGCGCGTATAGCTGATCTACGCTGAGGCTCATGACCACACTCCAAGGTTGCCGATTGAGGCGGGATCGAGCAGAAGCATCTCTGCAGGGGTAGGCGGAGTATCAAGACCAACGATTGGCGTGGCTGCTCGCAGGACGGCGGGGAGGGGATTAGCCGGTGCGGATCCCTGACGGTTGAATGCAGTTAGTTCGAGGGCGATGACGCCGGGAATTTGTTGAACGATTGCGATGATTTCGCTTTGTGCCACTCCCTGCGCCAGGGTGCGATTCGAGAAAGAAAAATTGGTTGAGAGCGACCGCCAGACTTGCGAGAGTACAAGCGTGGGATCGTAGGTCGTGCGGTCTACGCGGATGCTTGCTCCGACTTCGAAGAGTACGGGTGAATAAGATGCGACCTGCAAGGGGATGTACGGATTGCCTGAGCTTCGGAGCGCATTGATGAGGTTAAGCAGCGTAGGGTCGTCTGATTTGAGAACTGCTCCGTTGGCTCCTGCTACGGTGAGGAAGATTCCGCGGGTGCGCCCAAACCATGTCCATGTGGCGAGCGAGGCGGCTATGCCGGCAAAGGCCAAGGCAAAGTTCTGGTAATCCTCGAGCGAGACGACACGATCGAGTGTGAGGACGTGTAAGGGAGCACTGCTGCGAGCTGTCTCGGCCGTGTCGGGGTCTGCGCCGCCACTTGCCGGATCTGGATTTGCGGCACTCTTGAGTCCCTGCGGACGATCGATCGCCTGTGATAGTTGACCTGCAGCGACCATTCCTGCTGAACCGATTCCTTTGCGATAGGTGGCGGTGATATTGAGTTGACCGGTTGGAGGACGGGCTCCTTCTACGCCATCGCCAAATTGGACGGTGGTTTTACCAGATTGATCGGCGCCGGTGACGAAGACGCGGTCGCTTGGTTGTGCGGCGAGGAAATTATCGACCTCGTGCCACTGAAGGCTATTGACTCTCACTTGAAGAGTGGATTGTGTGCCGGTTCCCGTCGGAGAGCTGAGGTAGGTAAGGGGTTGTTGCTTGAGGCTGAACTGAAGTTGTGGATTTGTCGCGTCTCCACTACCGAGAATCTCGTACATCGTCTCGCCATTTGTAGATGCGACCACATTGGTGTTGATGGTGACGGTGCTGCGGTCATAGATGCGGGCTAGAGGTCCGTCCAGGCTGAGTGTGGTGATGGGACCGGCGACGGTCGTTTGATTGATCAATGCTGATTCGCTGACGATGGGGTCTTTTGTATCGGCGGCTGTGAGTTGGTAGGTTGAGCTTCCCGGATACAAGGAACCGGCGACACCGTTGGTTGTGATGACCTGCCAGCTGAGTGCGCCTGTTATGTCGGCGACTGGGGGGAAGGCGTCGATGAGGAAGAGTTGGCCGCTTGTTACAGCGAGGTTGTCGGAAGAGTGATCGGGTACAAAGCTGGCCGCGGCGGACTTCACGATTTGAAGTCGCATTCGTTTGCCGGCGACTGCGATGGGCTGGCCTTTGCTGACCTGTTGGCCTCCGAGGACTTCGATTGAGTTTCCTTCGACTGGTTTGAGGAGATTGGTTTGGCGAGCGTAGGTGCCGTCGTAGCTCCAAGCGATGAGTGGGGGTGCGGTTGGTATTAGAAGATTGCTTTGGATGTAGGCGGTAGTGTTCCGGGTTTGTGCAACGAAGTCTGCGAGAACTTGATCGGGAGTTACAGGTGTAATTGCCTCAATAAACAATGTGAGAGCTTGTTGCATGAGTTGGAGATATTGGAGGGCTATGCCGGTTTGGCCGAGAGCGATGTAGGTGACGTAGAGAGTCTCATTCTGGATGATTTGCGTTATGAGGCTATTGAGATAGGTGGTGGATTGAGTGTTATTTACAAGGACCTGACCATTCGCCAAAGTAAGTTGGGTGGTTTTTGATGTGAGAGTGTAGAGATTGGGGCCAGTATCTGCCGCAGCGGTGATTTGGAAGAGCGCTGTGTAGTGAGGGGATATGAAGACTGCCCATTGCGGCTCGCCGCCTGTTGCGGGGTTGAGTCCTGAGATAGAGCTATCGAGATTTACTTGACCGCTGTTTGCGGCGTACTGGAATGTCCAGTCGGCCATTGTGACAGTGTTGGTAGGGAATTCGGGAAGTTTTGCGATAGAGTCTGTTTTGACAACCCATGGATTGGGCGATTGAGATCCGAAGAGGGCAGCTTTCTTGCGAAAGATATAAACGTGGGCGCCGCTATCTGATGGGAAGGTACCGACGATGGGCTGGTCCCACTGAACAAAGGTGTTGCCGGAGTTGGGGTCCAGTGTGACGGCGCTGACGTTGTGGAGGTCCGCGGCCCCGGAGGTGAGCGTGGAGCGCAGACTCGAACTGACGAAGAGAAGAGCGTCTCCGACTGAGAGGTTGTTGTTGGTGCCCTGGATCCATGTTGATTTGTCTCCGGGGTTGAGGATCCAGACTTGTGTGGTTTGGGCAGGCAGAGCGTTTCCGGCGATGGTGGCTGTTATATCCGCAGATGTCTCGAAAGTTTGTGGTGTCTGTCCGGGGCCGGGGATGCTTTGGACGCGAGTGCCGGTGGAGATGAGAACGTTGTCGGGGGAGCCGGGTGCATCGCTGAGAGTGAAGGCGAGATAGGCTGAGGCCGCGACTCCGGGCGAAGGGACGAATCCGACGAGGCGGGCAAGTTCGAAGACAGAGCGCTGATCGACGGCAGTTCGGAGATAGGATTCGTTGGCGAGACGCTCCTGGTAAAAGGTCAGGATATCGGCGACTATAGCGTAGCTGTCGAGCAGTGCGATGGTGAAGTCGGAGTCGTCGCGAGTGCGGAGGGCAGCAAGTGCGGAGAGATCGGGATCAGAGAGTGCTGCGAGCATGCTGGCTTTGAATGTGCCATGAGTTCCGACGCGATAGGCGATTGCGGACAGGCCGGGGCGGTTCGTTATTGGCTGCGGAGTCTCGGGGCCTACGCCTGCGCAGCAGCCACACAGTTGTTCGGGTTGGGCTTCGCAATCGCCGTTCATTTACCACCATCCAGGTTGAGTGAGAAGAGGCCGTGATCGAGACGATTGGGGTCGTTGTCGCATCGCGCTATTTCGAGGCGACCCATGGTGAGATAACCAGATGCTGTGCCGTCACTCGATGGATCGTCCATACGCTGAAAAGTTGCCAACGTGACGGATGAGACACCTTCGACCGCTTGCGCCGCGGCGATGAGAGGGCTGGTGTAGATCGTTTGTCCAAAGGTAAAGTTTTGCGGGTTGAGGATGCCAGGTTTTCCGTTGCACTGATCTCCGCTGATAAAAAGTCGCAGAAGAGCATTGCGGACGTCGGATTGGAAGTGCCGGGCGTCTACGCAAATCTGCATTGTGATGCGCAGGCCGACGAGGATGGCACCTTCTACTTCGAGATCTACCCCTGCCATTCGGAGGAGATTCAGTCGTTGCTTTGTCGATGCAATGAGTGCGGGTGTGGGGCCGCTTCCTGATCTTGCGTCAACTGAGACAAAGGCGGTGTACCAGCTTCCTGTCCAACGCATGGTGCCTTTGGCTTCGAATATGGCTGGATCTTGTTCGGTCATCGTGGCGTAGTCATCTTCAGTCACAGCGCGGCGTTGCGACCGGAAGGCGAAGGGTGCTTGCTGACGGATGTGCGTCATGGATTCCGGGTCTACACCACCGGCTGCTGCGATTGGATTGCGAACTTGGGTTATTCCTATGACGTTGGTGAGGACGTGACCAAGAGTGTCGCGGCCGATATTGCCGGTTGTACCGTTGCCGATACGGTATTTTGCGCGGAAGTCCGCTCCCGTTTCTGCGGCCATACCGTATTGGCCATCTCCGAAGCGAAGGAAGACTGTATTGTCGCTTTCTATCTCGGGAACGACGCCGCGGCTGGTAGCAGGTGTCGAGAGGAGATCTGTGAGAATTGGCCAGTTATGGAGCTGATCGTCCTGTACCTGCAGCTGTGGTATTGGATTGGAACTTGCTGAAGAAGAAGGCGTGAGCAGTGTCGAAGCGGAGGCTGTGGCATCCAGAGGATACGCGAAGGTCAGTGGACGGTTTGAGAGCTGCGGGAAAAATCTTGGAAGTGTTTGCTGTGCGCTGGTGCTTGACCCACAGGCGCAGCTTGCAGTGGCGATTGGAGACTCAGGGGCGGGTGGAACCTCGCCTAAATCTTCCCAGTCCAGCCATGTCCCGTGATCTGCAGGAACGATATTGCCCCATGCGACGCTAACGTTAATTACTGGGTGTGATCCATGTGGAGTGTCGGTGGTGGACGAGATGCAGAGCGGGAAGGGAAGCGCGTCCTCTGCGGCCCACCAGATATTTGTAATTGCTTCTTGATTGAGGGGATCGACAAGGACTTGATTCTGGAAGTCGAGAGTTTGGACCGCAGTCAAGCGAACGGCCCATCTCTTTTGCGGATCTGCGTCCTCGGCGTTGCCGGTATTTGGGCCGAGAACCTCTTCGAAGAGCAACACCGATCCGGGCTGGAGAGATTGGTGGGTTCCTAAAAGGGTTGCCTGGGTTGCTCCTGGAGCGAGACAGCAGTTGGTGTCGCTCCATGTATAGACGTAGATCTTGTTCTGGTCTTCATACAGGAGTGCATCTTGCATAGTAGCGAAGGCCAGATTGGAATTGTTCATGAGTAGCTTGGCGGTAGAACTATTAGGAGAGACGCTGGCGGGCAGGCCGGGAATACTCGGGAATACTCGCGTGCCCGCGGGGAGAGCGAGGTCGCCCTTAACATGAAAGTAGACCCATGTACGTGCGTTTGAACCGTCGCTCATTTGGTAATCAACGAGCTTTGCGTGGCGACGCATTGAGATTCTGCTGCGTGCTGTGCCGATATAGGCTTCTGTCGCTGTGGCGTCTTGCTGATAGCTCAGATGATCGGCGAGGTAGGCGATTGTCTCAACGAGAGCGATGCCCGTATCGGAGGCATGTGGTTCGTTCCACGTTGGGCTGAGTACGGCCATTCGGTCAAGGATGACCTGGCGGAAGCTTTCGTAATCTTTGGCTAAATAGTTGATGTCGGGTTCGACGTGTTGCTCGGGGGGGCAGCAGGTGGTGGGAAGGCAATCGCCGACTGTCTGGCAGTTAGCTTTGAAAGAGAAGTCGATTGTGGCGAGCTGTGGATCGATGCCAACAGGCGGATCCAGAGTGACCGCGTCTGCAATCAGAGTCAGAGTATAGGTAGAGAAGTCACCAGGCTGGTCGAGTTCAATGGTGAGTAGCTTTGGATTGTCTCCGGATACGGGGTGCAGAGTAACTATCTTGACCTGAGCGAGATTCGAGGCGCCGCCAGTCAGTTTGATCTGGGGCGTACTTAGATTCAGTGAGCGGACATCCTTGAGGAAGATCAGATTGAGCAGTTTGCCACAGTCGCAGCCGGGCTCGGTGGAGCAGATCTCCAGATAGTCGATGCCGTTGAGCGTGGG
>DATDHL010000715.1:0-5826 GCA_036521575.1 Edaphobacter sp.
AACCTGCCGCAGCGGTTTGAGCTGGAGTACAAGGGCGAGGATGGCGAGTTGCATAGGCCGGTGATGGTGCATCGCGCGCTGTTCGGGTCGGTGGAGCGGTTCTTCGGTGTGCTGATTGAGCATTATGCCGGGGCGTTTCCGTTGTGGCTGGCTCCGGTGCAGATTGGGTTGGTGCCGATCAGCGAAAAGCATCTTGAGTATGCGAACGCTGTAAAGGCGAAGCTCGAGGCTGCGGGGCTGCGCGTGGAGCTGGATGCTCGCAATGAGAAGATGAATGCGAAGATTCGTGAGTTCACTTTGCAGAAGGTTCCGTTTGTGCTGGTGATGGGAGATAAGGAAGCGGCTAGCGAGGCTGTAAGTGTAAGGACTCGGGGGAAGGGCGATGAGGGGTCGGCTGCGTTGGCGGCGTTTATTGAACGGGCGACGGGATTGGCGGCTTCGAGGAGTGCTGGGCTTTAGGGGATGGTTGAACGGGTCGAGATCGACGGGTTCGCAATGGTGCCCGATGTCTTCGATACTGCTCGGGTTCGCAGTTTAGCAAGTGCGCTGAGCGAGAACGCTACTGCCACTGGTGGGCGCGGAGGCAGGCGCAATCTGTTGGATGAGCCGGCGGTACGAGAGCTTGGGCATTCGGATAAGATTCGCCGTCTTGTTACTCCGATACTCGGCGAAGATGCTTTCGTGGTGCGTGGAATTCTGTTTGATAAGACAGAGGGCGCCAACTGGAAGGTGCCATGGCATCAGGATCTCACGATTGCAGTGAAGACGCGCGTCGAGGTCGATGGATTTGGGCCGTGATCTATCAAGAAAGACGTGGTGCATGTACAGCCACCTGACTATGTGCTGGAAAAAATGTTGTCGGTGCGAATTCATCTGGATGACTGTCCGGCTACGAATGGTGCTCTGCGAGTAATTCGGGAATCACATCGGAACGGCAAGCTGGCCGAGACGGCAATCGCAGACATGATCCGGGGGTGCGAAGCCGTTACCTGCGAGATGCGCGCTGGCGGAGCATTGCTGATGCGGCCTTTGCTTATTCATTCTTCGTCAGCATCTGAGACGCCTGCACATCGCCGTGTGGTTCATCTTGATTACGCGAATATTTCTTTGCCAGCCGGGCTGAGTTGGTTTGAGCAGCATGCCTAGCTGGTTTGATTTGTTTCATGCGAGTTTGTGTATGCAAACCTAACAACAAATCTTTTTGTGTATGATTTCTGCTCCACATCCATCCTCTACGCCTTTTGTTGGAGTGTATTGGGAGGCACTGTTTGGTAGAAGGCTGGTTAGGTAGAGTGGGAAGGCTCCGCTCTTTACTACGCCAGCGGTCAGAGGTTGATGATTCTTGTTTACAGTCAGCGACAGCGTTCATATCAGGGCTCCTATCGAGCGGTGCTTCCTGCTCGCGACTGATATCGAGGATTGTGTGGCGAGGGTGGTTCCTGGGTTTACCGCAAATGCATGAGAGCCTGCTTACTCGCTATGAACGGCCTGATTTTTTCAGGACACGGCGATGTGCAGGCGCTTCCGGCGATTTCAACACGATCACCAGTTCATCGAGATCGACGGACAGACGTTGCTGATCGATCGGATGCGCTTCTCGCTGCCGTTGGGTGTGCTGGGACGGATGGTGGAACGCCTTCTGCTGGTGCCTTTTGTCGTGAAGCTGCGGCGGCGGCTGTCGCTGCTCAAGCTCGTAGCCGAGAGCGAAGAGTGGCGGGCGTATCTCAGCCCCCACTCCAGCAACCAGAGGAGCGGATATGATGGGGGCGAGGTGATGTGATGAAGGCGATCGTTCTGCGTGAGTATGGCGGCCCAGAGAAGCTTTCGTATGAGGATGTCGCGGACCCGGTGGCTGGTGAGGGCCAGGTGCTGGTACGAGTGACCTCGGCCAGCATCAATCCGGTGGACTACAAGCTACGGAGTGGGGCCTACAAGTCATTTATGCCGCTGACGTTTCCGGCGATCCTGGGGAATGACTTTTCGGGTCTGGTGCGCGAGGTCGGCGCCGGCGTGACGGGCTTTGCGCCGGGCGACAAGGTGATGGGGGTGGCGGGGTCGTCGTATGCGGAGCTCGTCGCCGCGAATGCAGATGCCATTACGAAGGTTCCTGAGGGGTTGGACCCGGTTGAGGCGGCGGCGCTGCCCGTGGTCACGATGACCGGGGAGCAGCTGATTCGGCTCGGGACACGTATTCAGAAGGGCCAGACGGTTCTGGTGACAGGGGCGCTGGGGAGCGTGGGGCGGTCGGCGATCTGGACGGCCAAGAAGACTGGAGCGGTGGTGATTGCGGGCGTCAGAGGGTCGCAGGTCAAGGCAGCTAGCGTTTTGGGGGCCGATCAGATTCTTGCCCTGGACGATGCATCTGCCATGGAGAAGCTGGGGTTTGTCGACGCGGTTGCCGATGTGGTGGGGGGTCCGACTGGGGAAAAACTGTTGGGGAAGGTAAAGCCAGGCGGAATATTTGCTTCCGTTTTAGGAGACCCCGCGAATGCGAAACTGCATCCAAAGATTCAGGTTAACTCCGTCGTCATGCACCCGGATGCCGGAAGGTTGAGGACTCTGGCAGAAGACGTAGCGACCGGAAGGCTGGTGATTCCGATCGACCGAATGGTTCCCTTAGACGAAGTCGCGCAGGCGCACGCAGCGGCGGAAAAAGGCGGAGTTGGAAAGATCCTGTTGTTGGCGTAATGTTTGGTCTCACCTAGGTCTATGGTCACAATCAGAACGGTAACGTGGATTGACGCTCCGGTAGAACGCTGTTTCAAACTCGCGACCAGTGTGGATTTTCAACTGGCAGCCTCTAAAAATAAAAATGTAAAGGTTGTGGCAGGAGCCAAAAGCGGTTTGCTTGAGCAGGGCGGCACTATCACGTGGCAAGGACCGATGTTTGGCCTTGGCCGAATCCATACGAATCGCGTTGAAGCATTCCGACCCTTCAGCTACCTCTTCGAGAAGATGGTGTCTGGCGGCTTCAAGGTTTATGAACATGAGCGGCATTTTGCTGCCATGGATGATGGGACGCGGATTAAAGATGAGGTCCGGTTTTCCGTCGGCTGGGGACCTTTCGGCAGACTGATCGACAAAGGGATGCTAAAGCACCGGGTGGTGGCGCTGATCAAGTGGCAAAATGAGGCTCTGAAGGAGACGGCAGAGTCGGATTTGTGGAAGCGTTTTTTGGAGAGCAGCAGCCCTGAAGTGGTGGCCACGGAGTTCCAGGGGGGTGGGAAAAAACTTGGACCTAAGGTGGAAACCAAGTCGCATTTTTTTGCACATTAAATGTAGATCCTTTCCCTAAGTAACGGAAATGTTTGCCCTTGTGTATGCAATTTGCATGCATTATGGTGCGTTCTTGTTTTGGCGACGCGATTGCTTATTTATCAGGCAACTACGAAGTGAATTTCTACTTTGGGCCTTGCCAATTATGCGTCGCTTTCTGCTTTCTCTGGTTGTCTTTCTGGTTGTTGCCTCTGCCGCCACGGGTGTCCACGCCTCCACGGAGTGTGAACGCTGGTTTGTCGCGTACAAGAACGCCCTGGCACATAGCAAACCCGTCCATCAACTTCGTGCAGCAAACCACCGTCTGCACCGTTACGTTCATCGCAAGCTGGCTAAGTTGACGAAGCCTAAGCCAAACAACAAGCCAAAGGTGCTGCGCGCGCGTACTCACCGGCGTCCGAAGACCCGTGAGGAGATGCTCCGCGACTTCCAGTTGGCCTGTGGAGATGAGCTGCCGGACGGCTCTTCGCCTGCGCTTATGCTGATGGGCGACCACCTTCCGCCGCCTCCGCCTGTTGCGCTGGATTTCGGCGATGGCGATGGCTCGCTGATCGCAGAGAACGAGTTGCCGATTCTGCCACTTATGGGTGGATATCCTCCCGATGAAGGTCGGCCAGGTTACGGCGGATTTGGCGGATTCGGCGGGGGTGGTGGCAATCCCGGCGGACCGACTCCACACATCCCGGATACCCCTCCTCGGGGTGGCACGCCAGATAATCCTCCTGTTCCCGTATCCTCGGTGCCGGAGCCAGGCAGTGTTGTATTGGTTCTAACGGGTATTGCAGGTGCCGCGGGCGCGATGCGGCGCAGGATGGCGCGCTAAGCTTGTAGTCGAAGATGTTCAATCGCGAATCAAATAAAAAAGGCCAGCTCGTTTTGAGTTGGCCTTTCTTACAGTGCAGCGAGGAAGCATGGGATCCGAATTAACAATCGCCACACGTGCGCTCTGAAGAGAGTCCGTCGTGCGTGGCCGGATCTCCCTAATCATCGTCTCGGCTACGTCTAGCCCAGATAATGTGGGCTTTCAGCTCTTGTGCCTCTAACTCTTGCATGCATGGGCTTCGCCCCAGGCTGGTATAGGTGCGCCGTTGGCGCTGTCGGCACTCAACTGTGGTTTCGCAACCTCAGCTTCCCAGTTTATCGATCGAATGGACAACACCCTATTGAAACTTCACGTCTAGCGGCGACGGAAGGTGTTCCGGATGGCTCGTACGCGGTCGGGTGTCGGCGTGGGTGCTTGGTCTTCCACTGGCTTCTGACCTTCGGGGTAGAGGACGACGAAGCGGCGGGAACCGAAGCCGGATGATGCGGTGGGCAGGCCGGAGGTCGAGAGCGCAAGATGCAGCAGGCGGCGTTCGCGCGAGGTCATGGGCGCAAAGGCGAAGGGGAGGCCGGTGTGGCGGACCTTCTCAATGGCTACTTCGGCGGCAAGTTGGAGTTCGCGCTGGCGGAGAACCTTGAAGTTATCGGCGTCAAAGGAGATGCGGTCGTGCTCCTCGTGCTCGAAGCGGAGGACTTTGGCGGCTACGTGCTCGAGGGCCAGCAGAAGTTCGCCGTTACGGGCCAGCAGCAGGGAGGTATCCGGGCCGCTGAACTCGACGCGGATCTCGGGATCGGGGGTGGTCGCGGTTGGGTTGCTTGAATGAGCCTGACTGTCGGCGGCGAGGATGCTGTACTTCAGCTTCAGACCGCCGGTTGCGATGACGGTCTGAAGGAAGTCAGCGATTTTTTTTGATCTGGATTCCGGCTCTTCCATTGTCTGAGTTTCTATGTGTAAAGAGTATACGAATTGATTCTATCTGTATGATACTTCAGCGCTTGCCTTGTAAGGTGGCTGGTGCGCCCGCTTTACGTCTGGCGCGTTTGGCTGCGATCTCGCGCATCTCCCGGCCGAGCGAGGTGCGGTTCATCACCATCTGCTGGGCGATGCCGAAGAAGTTGCCCACTGCCCAGTAGAGGCCGAGGCCTGAGGCGTAGTTCCAGACGAAGTAGCCGGTGACGGCGGGCATGGTGAAGGCCATCATCTTCTGCTGCTGCTGATCGACTCCGGGCGACGGTGTGTAGTACTGCATCAGGAACGAGCTGACAACCATGATGATGGGCAGGATGTGCCACGGATCGGGCGCGGTGAGGTCGGGGAGCCAGAACCAGTGTGCGTGGCGCAACTCGACGACGCGGGGCAGCATGCTGAAGAAGGCGAATAGGAGTGGTAGCTGCACGAGCGTTGGGATACAGCCGCCAAACATGTTGACGCCGTTGTCCTTCTGGAGCTTCATGATCTCCATGTTCATCTCGTTGCGCTTGGGGTCGGTGGCTTTGAACTTCTTGTACTTCTCCTTGATGGCGTCCATCTGGGGCTGGATGCGCTGCATCTTAAGGCCGCTCTGCATGGTCTTGATGCGGAGGGGGAGGATGAGGGTGTTGACGATGAGGGTGAGGATGATGATGGCCCAGCCCCAGTTCGAGACGACGTGGGAGTGGATGAACTGCAATGCCAGGAAGAGGTACTTGCCGATGGGGCCCCAGAAGCCGAAGTCGAGCAACGGCTCG
>DATDHL010000716.1:0-2131 GCA_036521575.1 Edaphobacter sp.
TCGAGCACGAGGCCTTTATCGATCCATTTGTAGTCGGGACTGGAAGGATCGAGAGTTTTGTTTGTTGCGAGGGCAATCCCCGACGTGTTTTTACCAAAGAGCGAGTAGGCGTAGTAGAGCCGGTACTCATGATTGACGTAGGAGATGTCAGGTGCCCAGAGATCTCGAGTGCCAGGGCTGCGCTCATGGATCCAGGCAGGAAGTGCATCGAAGACATGCCCGCACAACTTCCATTGCTTCAGGTCGCTGGAGCAGCGTATGGCGAACTGTCCGCCGTCCGGAGCTTTACCGGTCGCAAAGACGTACCATGTGGTGCCTTCGCGGACAATGGATGGATCATGGGTGCCCGCGACGTCGCCGGAAAGATTTAGGGCACGCGGTTGTTGTGCAGTGCAGATGCTTACGAACGACAGCAAAAGGAGTCCGAAGCGTGCCTTGTTCGAATGAGTCATTTGCCCCTTTCGCTGCGAAATTGAAAGCCAACTGATGTTACTGAGCGCGTGCGGCTGCGGCGATTCTTCGCAGTTCGGGCAGTAGCGTCCCCAGCGATGCCAGCGCTGCGTCGGGTTGGCCCAAAGCGAAGTATGCGTTGCGGTAGAGCGGGTAAAGCTGATCGTAGACTGCGACAGAGCTGGACTCGGGCAGGAAGGTGCGATATCGAAGGCAGATGGACTTCTGCGCTTCTTCGATGGTGTTAAAGGCCCCGGCGGCAAGCAGCGCAAAGATGCCGGAGCCGAGACTGGTGGGCGTTCCGTCGGGAACAAGGACAGGCTTGTTGAGGACGTTGGCGTAAATCTGGTTGAGAACGGCGTTGTTCTGCGGGATGCCTCCGGCGTTGATGATGCGCTCGACGGGGACGCCGTGTTCTGCCATACGCTCGAGGATGATGCGGGTGTGGAAGGCCGTGCCTTCAATGGCGGCGAACAGCTCGTCCTGCGCGGTGTGGATGAGGTTCCAGCCGAAGGTGACGCCGCCGAGTTCGGGGTTCACGAGTACGGTGCGGTCGCCGTTATCCCAGCTCAGGCGGAGAAGGCCAGTCTGTCCCGCGCGGTAGGTTTCGAGGCCGTGAGCGAGGTCGCGGACCTTGGTGTTGGCGCGGCGGGCGATAGCCTCGAAGATGTCGCCGGTGGCGGAGAGGCCTGCTTCGATGCCGGTGTAGTCCGGGTGGACGCTGCCAGGGACGACGCCGCAGACTCCGGGGACGAGCTCGGTCTTCTTCGCCATCGCGATGATGCAGGTGGAGGTGCCGACGACGTTGACGACATCGCCTTCGCGGCAGCCTGCGCCGATTGCGTCCCAGTGGGCGTCGAAGGCTCCTACGGGAATGGGGATGCCGGGCTTGAGGCCCATCTTTTCGGCCCACTCCGGGGAGAGATGGCCGGCGATGTGATCGCTGGTGAGGTATTCGCCGCCGAGCTTTTCGCGAATGCCGTCGAATAGAGGATCGAGCTTCGAGAGGAAGGGCTGAGGTGGCAGGCCATCCCATTTGGGATTCCACATCCACTTGTGACCCATGGCGCAGACGCTGCGGCGGACTTTGGCGGGGTCGGTCTGGCCGGTGAGGGTGGCGGCGACCATGTCGCAGTGCTCGAGGGCGGTGGCGAAGCGGTCTCGTTTATCGGGGTTGTTGCGGAGCCAGTGGAGGAGCTTGGCGAAGCCCCACTCGTGAGAGTAGACGCCGCCGCACCATTCGATGGCTTCGAGGCCTTCGGCGTGGGCGAGCTGGGTGATCTGGCGTGCTTCGTTGTGGGCGCGGTGATCGCACCATAGGTAGTAGTCGTCGAGAGGCTGAAGGGCAGCGTCGACAGGAATGACGCTGGAGCCTGTGGTGTCGAGGGCGATGGCGGCGATGTCCTGGCCGTTGATGTTGTTCTCGGCGAGAACCTGGCGAGTGGCGCGGGCAAGAGCCTCCATCTGGTCGGCGTGGGACTGGGTGGCGTAATCGGGATCTTCTCTGCGACGGTGTAGGGGGTACTCGGAGGAGGCGGTGCCGATGCGGCCGTGGTTGCTGTCGAGAAGGGTCACTCTGACGCTGAGGGTTCCGAAATCTACTCCTGCTACGATGGGCACTCGGTCTTCCTTGTCTTTGACGTGTTAAGAAATCGTTTACTCTCTGGTGTTTTTAGCGGTA
>DATDHL010000717.1:0-4086 GCA_036521575.1 Edaphobacter sp.
CGGAGGCCCGATGCGAACCATCGTCCGCGCTCTCAGCAGCCTCACCTTCACTGCCGCCCTCGCCGCATCCGCCCAGCAAGAGCCCATCGTCCTCCACAACGCCTCCGTTGTCGACGGAACAGGCTCACCCACCCGTCAACATATCGACATCACCATGCAAAAAGGCATCATCCAAAGCGTCAAGCCCGCGGCCCTCAAGCCCCCCAAAGCCCCAAACGTAGTCAACTGCACCGGCAAGACCATCATCCCCGGACTTATCAGCGCCCACTCGCACCTCGGCATCCTCCTCAACAACGCCGACCCCTCGCCCAGCGCTTACACCACTGAAAACGTCACCGCGGCCCTCAACCAGTTCGAGCGCTACGGCGTCACCACCATCGTCAGCCTCGGCCTCAACCGCGACCTCGTCTACGATCTCCGCGAGCAGCAGCGCCAGGGCAAGCTCGGCGGAGCCACCATTCTCACCGCAGGCCGCGGCCTCGGCGTCCCCAACGGACAACCCGGTCTCAACGTAGCTCCCGACCAGATCGACCGCCCCGCGACACCCGAAGAAG
This sequence comes from Edaphobacter sp., assembly GCA_036521575.1. GTDB lineage: Bacteria > Acidobacteriota > Terriglobia > Terriglobales > Acidobacteriaceae > Edaphobacter. The sequence goes on from DATDHL010000717.1 coordinate 555, forward strand.
CCCGCCACCAGGTCGACGAGCTAGCCAGCCACCACGCCGACCTCGTCAAGTTCTGGCTCGACAACGCACACGGCAAACTCCCCGCGATGGACCCAGCCATCTACAAGGCCATCATCGACGAGGCCCACAAGCACCACCTCCGCGTCGCCGCCCATGTTTACGCCCTCGCCGACGCCCGACAACTCGTCAACGACAACGTCGATATCCTCGCCCACTCCGTCCGCGACCAGCTCGTAGATCAGGCCTTCACCAGGTCCCTCCTCCAGCACAACACCTGGTACATCCCCACCCTCGTCCTCGACGAAGCCTTCTACATCTACGCCATGGACCCCGACCTCCTCCGCTCCCCCTTCCTCCAGGAAGCCGCCGGCCCCCAACTCCTCGCCAAACTCCAGGCCCCCGACTACGCCTCCAACACCCTCGAAGCCCCCCAAACCGCACAGTCCCAAAAAGACCACGATCTCGCCCTCAAGAACCTCAAGACCATCTACGGCGCTGGCGTCACCGTAGCCTTCGGCACCGACTCCGGAGCCGTCCCCGGACGCATCCCCGGCTTCAGCGAACACCGCGAGCTCGAAGACCTCGTCATCGCAGGCATCACCCCACTCCAGGCCATCACCCTCGCCACCGGCCAAAGCGGACGCCTCCTCCAATCCCTCAACCCCAAGCTCAACGTCGGCCTCATCGAACCTGGCTACTCCGCCGACCTCATTATCCTCACCGCCGACCCACTCATGGACGTCCGCAACACCCGTCACATCGACTCCGTCTACCACCAGGGACGCCTCATCCCCAACCCACCACCGCAGAACTAACGCCGATACACTAACTCCATGAACTCCACCCTTCGCGACGAGCAGATGATGCGCCTCGCCATCGCCGAAGCCAACGCCGCCGAGGCCGCAGGCGAAGTCCCCGTAGGCGCTGTGGTCGTCTATCAGGACAAAGTCATAGGCCGAGGTCAAAACCGAGTCCTCCGCGACAGCGACCCCACCGCCCACGCCGAAATCGTAGCCCTCCGCGAAGCTGGCCGCGCCCTCTCGAACTACCGCCTCGTCACTCCAGAGGGAGGCTGCACCCTCTACGTCACGCTTGAGCCCTGCGCCATGTGCGCCAGCGCCATCCTGCACGCCCGCATCGCCCGCCTCGTCTACGCCGCCGACGACCCCAAAGCCGGAGCCTGCGGCAGCGTCCTAAGCATCATGAACCACCCACAGCTCAACCACCGCGTCGAAGTCACCCCCGGCCTCCTCGCCGAAGAGTGCAGCCGTATGCTCAGCAATTTTTTCCTCGAACGTCGCGGAAAGAAACGACTCGACCCGCATCCAATGGACGCAGAAGAAGCAATCCTCGGGGGCCTCTCCGACGAAGGAGCTGAATAAATGCCAGGTCGCCTCGCAGGAAAAGTCGCCATCATCACAGGCTCGGGCTCCGGTATCGGCCAGTCGATCGCCATCCGATTCGCCAGCGAAGGCGCAACCGTAGTCGTCGACTACCGCAACCATCTCGACCAGGCACAGGAGACGAAGTCCAAAGCCGAAGCCGCCGGTGGCAAAGCCATCCTCGTCCAGGCAGACGTCTCCAAGATCGCTGACACACAGAACCTCGTCGATCAGGCCTACCAACAGCTCGGCCGCTGCGACATCCTCGTAAACAACGCCGGCATCGAGAAGCGCGCCGACTTCTGGGACGTCACCGAGCAGGACTACGACGCTGTCCTCAACGTCAACCTCAAGGGGGCCTTCTTCCTCACCCAGGCCTTCGTTCGCCGCCTTCGCGACGCCAAACTACCCGGCCGCATCATCAACATCAGCTCTGTACACGAGGACATGGTCTTCCCCCACTTCTCCACCTACTGCGCCTCCAAGGGAGGCATCCGCATGCTCATGCGCGACCTCGCCGTCGAGCTAGGCCCACTCAACATCACCGTCAACGACATCGCCCCCGGAGCCATCGCCACGCCCATCAACACATCCCTGCTCGAAGACAAGCCCAAGCTCGACGCACTCCTCGCCAACATCCCTCTAGGCCGCCTCGGCACACCGCAAGAGGTCGCCAGCCTCGCCGCCTTCCTCGCCTCCGACGAAGCCGCCTACATCACTGGCAGCACCTACGTCATCGACGGCGGCCTCCTCCGCAACTACCACGAGCAATAACGATAAAATAGCCCTATGGATTTGACCGTGTACTCCGCCTCCTGGTGCCGCGACTGCCGCGTAGCGAAGAACTTCCTCAATACCCACAACATCCCTTACCGAGACGTAGACATCGAGCAGACGCCCGGCGCCGCCGACCTCGTCCTGGCCAACGTAGGCAAGCGCGCCATCCCGCAGTTCGTCCTCGACGGCAAATGGATCCAGCCCTACCGCCCCGGCTACGGCTTCCTCCACGACGAGATGGCCGAACTCTTCGGCGTCACCAACCCCTAACCGCAAGTTAGCGAAAAAATCGAGCAGCGGTTTTAGTCGAGCCCGCGTTCGATCTTTTCTTCCGCCTGTTCGAGTTCCATGTGGTCACGAGCAGTGCGCTCAAACGCTCTGTCGACAACATCATCAATCGGATGCGTCACACGCTGTTGCTTGCCAAACGGCCAGCGAAGTGTCAACACGCGCTTCCGGTCACTATCCCGCAGACTAGCTTTCCCGCGCGCCGCCAGCAGATCGTCAATATTCAGAATGCCCACCAGAGCCCCAGTCGCATCGACCACAGGAAACGACGTAAGCTTCGACTCAGCCATCTTCTCCGCAGCCGAGCGCAGCGTCTCCCGCGGCCCAATAACCATCGGCCTGGCACTTCCCGAATCGAGCAACGGTCGACACAACTCACCAGCACCAGCCGCCGTAATCATCTGGCTCCGAGTCAAAACACCGCTCAGGCTACCTGCAGTATCCACCAAAGGAAACAGCCGCTGCCAGTGTGACCACGCCTCGCTGCCGCGCTCATTCATCTTAGCCAGCCAATCCGCAGCATCCTGCCGAGTCGCATCCGCCGATAACGCAAAGACACTGGTATGCATCGCATCGCGGACCATCACAGTCTCAAGCGGATCAACGCCATACTCACGACTCAGGTGGAACCCACGCCGACTCAGCCTCTCCGTAAGGATCGAGCGCGGCTGCACCAGCACACCAATCGCATAGCTGACCACGCACGCCAACAGCACCGGCAGCATCAGTCCGCCGTTATGAGTCAACTCTACCGCGAGCATCGCCGCCGTCAGCGGAGCGCCAATCGCCGCCGCGAGCACCGACGACATCCCCACCACCGCCCACGCTCCCTGAGACACCGGAGTCAGCACATGACCCATCGCCGCTCCCATCGCGCCACCAATCATCAACAGCGGCGCAAGAATACCGCCAGAAGTATTCGACCCCAGCGAGAACGTCCAGATAAAGCTCTTCACCAGCAGAACACCAATCAGCAGCTTCCACGTAACGTCATTCGTCACCAACCGTTGAATCACGCCATACCCGACGCCCAGCGCGGGCGGAAAAATAAGCCCTCCAATCCCCACGACCACACCGCCAATAGC
>DATDHL010000718.1:0-6451 GCA_036521575.1 Edaphobacter sp.
CAGTTCCCCTACACCAACAACATTAAGATGGAGCAGCTCTACCCCACCAGCCAGTTGCTCTCCCAGTTCATCAGCTTCGGGGCGGCCCCGAACAAGGCTGTCGTCGGAGCCAACGCATTCGCGCACGAGTCCGGCATCCACCAGCACGGCATGCTGGCCAATCCGCTCACCTACGAGATCATGACGCCTGCTTCAGTCGGAGTCGCCAACACGAATCTCGTGCTCGGCAAACACAGCGGCCGCCGCGCACTCGCCGACCGTCTCGAAAAGCTCGGCCACACACTTACCCGCGATCAGCTGGATGAGGTCTATCACCGCTTCACCGAACTAGCTGATCGCAAGAAAAATATCTACGTCCAGGACATTCTCGGTCTCCTTCAACCCGACAAGTCCCCCGTTGTCACCCACTGAGTCAAACCAAAAGGGAACAAAGCGTATGCGTCTCAAAATTGCAGTCCTGGCCGGCGACGGCATCGGCCCCGAAGTCACCCAGCAAGCCACCAACATTCTCCGCGCAGTAGCCGAGCTCGGCGGCCACGACTTCACCTTTGTCGAGGGCCTCATCGGCGGTGTCGCCATCACCCAGACCGGCTCCCCACTACCGACGAACACCATCGACGCCGCGCTCGACTCCGACGCCGTCCTCCTTGGCGCCGTGGGCGATAACCAGTTCAACGCCCTGCCGCCCGACAAGCGCCCCGAGGCCGGTCTCCTGCAGATCCGTCAGGCACTCGGTGGCTTCGCGAACCTGCGCCCCTCCATCGCCTACGCCGCACTCGCCACCAGTTCCCCGCTGCGCCCCGAGGTGACCAAAGACGTCGATATCCTCTTCGTGCGCGAGCTGCTCGGAGGCCTCTACTTCGGCGCGCCCCGGTGGTGGGATCGCGACGCCCAAGAGGCGATCAATACGATGCGGTACACAAAGGCTGAGATCGTCCGCGTAGCCCGTGTCGCCTTCGAATTAGCCGCCAAGCGCCGCAAAAAAGTCACCTCCGTCGACAAGGCCAACGTCCTCGAGGTCTCGCAGCTCTGGCGCGCCACCGTCACCGAGGTCGCCAAGGACTACCCCGACGTCACCCTCGAACACCAGCTCGTCGACTCCATGGCGATGCACATCATGAATATCCCGCGGAACTTCGACGTCGTCCTCACTGAGAACCTCTTCGGCGACATCCTCTCTGACGAAGCCGGCGTCATCACTGGCTCACTCGGCATGCTGCCTTCGGCCACCATTGGCGGAGCCGTCAACCTCTACGAACCGGTGCATGGATCAGCCCCTGATATCGCGGGCACAGGAAAAGCGAATCCTCTCGGCGCGATCCTCACCGCCGCCATGGTCCTTCGCCACTCCGCCAACCTTGAACAGGACGCGCGCGCCGTCGAGCAAGCCGTCCACACGGTCCTCAACGCAGGCTACCGCACTGCCGACATAGCCCGCGGCCAGGATCCAGGTCAGACTCCGGTCACTACGCAAGAGATGGGCAAGCTCGTCCACCAGGCGCTGGCCGAATCGATCGACCGCCGCCAGGCCATGCACGCCGTATGAGCAAGCCCATGGTTCCTCGCACCAAAATGGTCTTGATGAACCTAGCCGTCACCGCAGCCATGCTTTACCGCTGGCTGCACGGTTCGCCAACCGTCCCGCTGGTCATCTCGGGACTGATCCTGTTCACTCTGGTCAATGTTCTGCTGATCGCCGCTGCAAAGAGCTCAGCACCGTCGAATAAATAAGCGGCTCGCTCCACTCCATAACGAATGCGCTTTCATCTCCAACTCGCCGCCGTTCTCCTCACACTGACGCCGATGGCGACGTTGGCCCAAATCACGTTGCCCAAAAAAGAGAAGAAGCCACCAAAAGAAAACGTGGAGTGGCTCTGGCAATACAGTCCCCCACCACCTGATGGTAGGGAAAACCAGCTTGTCCTCGATCCGCGCTTCCGGCCCTTCCTTGCGCAATACCTCACCGCGCCTCAGACCTTCTGGGGCAGTCAGAAGGCCGGCTATAAGTCCCTTGCCGAGACAGCCCTCGACTTCCTCTCCGTCCCCGACAAGGTCCTCGCCGACGACAACCGATACGTCACCATCACCGGTTGCGTCTACCGCTTCTGTCCCGCACGCGGACTCCTCTGGGTCGACCTCGGAAGTCCGCATCCGCTCGTCGTCTTCGCCGCCATCGACTGGGTCAAAGACAATAAGACGCCCGACCAACCCGACGCCGAGTACACCATGTGGGTCTTCGCCAACCACTCCATAGACGCCGAGCACATCCCTGCAGCCTTGATCCACAGCATCGCCCGTTGGACCGCCCAGCCGCCATCCGGCAGCACCGTCATCCAGCAGATCACCAACGCCGTCCTCGTTGATCCCGACGGCACACCGCACCAGATAACACCCGCCACTATCGGCGCAAACACATTCACCAAGCCACAAACCGAGCAGAAGGCACATCCATGAGCACAGCACCGAAAACTTTATTCGAAAAAGTCTGGCAGCAGCACCTCGTCGCCGAACCCGCGAACGAACCTTCAATCGTCTACATCGATCTTCATCTCGTCCATGAGGTCACCAGCCCGCAGGCCTTCGACGGCCTTCGCCTGGCTGGCCGCAAGGTCCGCCGCCCCGACCGCCACATCGCCACCGTCGATCACAACGTCCCCACAACCAGCGCAGAAGACCGTCTCCACATTGTCGATCAGATCTCGGCAAATCAGGTCAACGCCTTGCGCAAAAACTGCGCCGAGTTCGGCATCGAGTTCTTCGACGTACAGGACGCCTCGCAAGGCATCGTCCACATGATCGGGCCCGAACTCGGAGCCACCAAGCCCGGCATGACCATCGTCTGCGGCGACTCCCACACCAGCACCCACGGAGCCTTCGGCGCATTAGCCTTCGGCATCGGCACCAGCGAGGTCGAGCACGTCATGGCCACGCAGACGCTCCCGCAGTCCAAGCCAAAGACCTTCCGGATCAACGTCGACGGCGACCTTCCCTACGGCGTCACCGCGAAGGACATCATCCTCGACATCATCGGCCGCATCGGCACCGACGGCGCCACAGGCTACGTCATCGAATACGCCGGCTCCGTTATCCGCGCCCTCTCGATGGAAGGCCGCATGACCATCTGCAACATGAGCATCGAGGCCGGGGCCCGCGCCGGCATGATCGCTCCCGACGAAACCACCTTCGCCTACCTCAAAGGCCGCCGCTTCTCCCCCACCGGAGCGGCATGGGACGAAGCCGTCGCCCACTGGCGCACCCTCCCCACCGAACCCGGCGCCCCCTTCGACCGCGAACTCCACATCGACGCCGCCACCATCACACCGACCGTCTCCTGGGGCACAAGCCCCGGCATGGTCACCGGAATCGAAGGCAAGGTTCCCTCCATCGAAGATGCCCCCACCGAGGCCGACAAGAAGTCTTACGCTCGTGCGCTCGAGTACATGGGCCTCCAGCCCGGCACCCCCATCGAAGCCATCAAGGTCGATGCCGTCTTCCTCGGCTCCTGCACCAACGCCCGCATCGAAGACCTCCGCGCCGCCGCCTCCGTAATTAAGGGCCACCACATCGCTACCACTGTTCGCGCCATGGTCGTCCCCGGCTCGCAGGCCGTCAAGCGCCAGGCCGAACAGGAAGGACTCGACGCCATCTTCAAGACCGCAGGCTTCGAGTGGCGCGAGCCCGGCTGCAGCATGTGTCTCGGCATGAACCCCGACATCCTCGCCCCCGGCGAACGCTGCGCCTCAACCTCAAACCGCAACTTCGAAGGCCGTCAGGGACGCGGAGGACGCACTCACCTCGTCAGTCCCCAAATGGCCGCCGCCGCCGCCATCACCGGCCATTTCACCGACATCCGTAAGTGGAATGCAGGAGGAAACAACTAATGGAACCCATCAACATCCTCACCTCCACCGCCGCCCCGCTGCCGTTCCCGAACATCGACACCGACCAGATCATCCCCAAGCAGTTCCTCAAGCGCATCGAGCGTACCGGCTACGGCGACTTCCTCTTCTATGACTGGCGCCGCATCCAGGAGGGGCCTAACGCCGGCCAACCCAACCCCGACTTCGTCCTCAACAAGCCCGAGCATAAGGGCGCCGAGATCCTCATCGCCGAGAAGAACTTCGGCTGCGGCAGCTCCCGCGAGCACGCCGCCTGGGCCATCAACCAGTACGGCTTCCGCGCCGTCATCGCGCCCACCTTCGCCGACATCTTCTTCTCCAACGCCGGCAAGAACGGCATCATTCTCTGCCGCCTCACCGACGACGAGGTCAAAACCCTCCTAGCCCGCACCACGGCGAATCCAAATCACAAGCTCACCATCAACCTCGAACAGCAAACCGTCACCGACGACGAAGGCTTCAACGCCCACTTCGACATCGACCCATTCCGCAAATACTGCCTGCTGAACGGTCTCGATGACATCGGCCTAACCCTGCGCCACGAAAAAGCTCTCGACCATTTTGAGAGTCGCCACGACGAGGATTTCTGGTCCGCACCAAAGGTCTAACGAAATAGAAATCGCTTTGCAAGAAAGTTAAGGATTGCCGATCGTGATAATGGTGCTTTCAATCTGTTGGGTGCTTACTATTAGCTTGCTATTGGCATCGCTGCTCTTGCGAAGTAAATCTCTCGGCCTCTTGGGAGACGGAATGCTGGCGATTAGTTTTGGGTTCACTGCATTCTTATTGGTACAAGCTAAACACTTCTGGACAGGTGCAGCTTTTGCCTTTCCTGCCTTGCGGCAAGCATATGTATTGCGCCCCGCGAGATTTCGAAAAAATGAACTCACGCCGGCCGAACAATCGCCGGCCGTCTCTCTGGAGAAATAGTGAAAAACGAAAATCAGTTCAGCGGCAAAAAGAATTCGATCGTCCTCACCGAAGGCCCCAGTCGCGCCGCAGCCCGTTCCTACCTGCGCGGCGTAGGCTTCAGCAAAGAAGACCTGCACAAGCCCATCATCGGCATCGCCAATACCTGGACCGAGATCGGCCCCTGCAACTTCCATCTCCGCCAGGTCGCCGAGGCCGTCAAGCAGGGCGTCCGCGAGGCCGGTGGCACCCCCATGGAGTTCAACACCGTCACCATCTCCGACGGCATCACCATGGGCACCGAGGGAATGAAAGCCTCGCTCATCTCCCGCGAGGTCATCGCCGACTCCATCGAGCTCGTCGCTCGCGGCAACTCGTTCGACGGCCTCATCTGCATCGCCGGCTGCGACAAGAACATGCCCGCCGCCATCATGGCGCTGGGCCGACTCGACATCCCCGGCCTCATGCTTTACGGCGGCTCCATCGCTCCCGGCAAACTGCCCCAGCCCGACGGCACGACCAAAGAGATCACCATCCTTCAGGTCTTCGAAGGCATGGGCTCCCACGCCGCCGGAAAGATCAATGATGACGAGCTCGAAGCTCTCGAAGCCGCCGCCTGTCCCGGCCCCGGAGCCTGCGGCGGCCAGTTCACAGCCAACACCATGGCCATGGCCGGCGAGTTCCTCGGCATCTCTCCCATTCAGATCACTGGCGTTCCCGCCATGTCTCCCGACAAGGCAGCAGCCAGCCGCGAGGCGGGCCGTCTCGTCATGGAGCTTGCCAAGAACGACCTACGCCCCTCGAAGATCGTCACCCGCAAGGCCATCGAGAACGCCTACGTCTCCGCCTGCGCCTCGGGCGGCAGCACCAACGCCGTCCTGCACCTGCTCGCCATCGCGCGCGAGTACAACATCCCCTTCACCATCGACGACTTCAACGCCATCAGCGACCGCACCCCGCACATCTGCGACCTCTCCCCCGGCGGCAAGTACGCAGCCAAGGACTACCAGGACGCCGGCGGCTCCCGCCTTCTTGCAAAGCGGCTCCTCGACGCGGGCCTCATCGACGGCAGCCAGATCACCGTCACCGGCAAGACCCTCGCCGAAGAGGCCGTCCACGCCGTCGAGACGCCCAACCAGCCCGTCATCTACCCCATCGACCACCCACTCAAGCCCACCGGCGGCCTGGTCATCCTCAAAGGCAACCTCGCCCCCGAGGGCTGCGTCGTCAAGGTCGCCGGCCACGAGCGCCTCAACCACACCGGCCCCGCGCGCGTCTTCGACTCCGAGGACGCCTGCCACGCCGCCGTCGAAGCCGGCAAGATCAAGCCCAACGACGTCTGCGTCATCCGCTACGAAGGCCCCCGCGGCGGCCCCGGCATGCGCGAGATGCTAGCCGTTACCGCAGCGATCAAAGGGATCCCCGAGCTTTCGGAGACCGTAGCCCTCCTCACCGATGGCCGCTTCTCTGGAGCCACCCGCGGCCTGATGGTCGGCCACGTAGCTCCCGAAGCCCAGCTCGGAGGCCCCATCGCCGCCGTTCACGAAGGCGACATGATCACCTTCGACATCCCCAACCGCGAACTCCGCCTCGACGTACCTGCCGAAGAGATCGCCGCACGCCTCAAAGCATGGAAGGCCCCG
>DATDHL010000719.1:0-4129 GCA_036521575.1 Edaphobacter sp.
TAGTTTCTTGCGGGACATCTCGTAGATGACCTGCGGCATGGGTGTGGAAGGGGAGACTTGCGGGAGGGCTTCGCCTGCGTGCATGAGGTCGCGGGTGCGGGCGAGACGTTTGCCGAGACGGCCTCCGGGATGGAGTTCGGCAAAGTCTTCGGCCTTCCAGCCTCGGCGGCGGCTTACCTCGAGGGCGAGGGCGTCGCCGAGGGCGAGCATGACGGTGGTGGAGGCGGTGGGGGCGAGATTGAGAGGACAGGCTTCGGCGTTGACGCTGGTGTCGAGGACGATGTCGCTGGCCTGGGCGAGGGTAGAGGTGATGCAGCCGGTGAGGGTAATGAGCTTGTCGGCGAGGCGCTTGAGGAGGGGGAGGAGGCGGAGGAGTTCTTCGGTTTCGCCGCTGGCGGAGAGGGCCAGGACGGTGTCTCCGCGGGAGAGCATGCCGAGATCGCCGTGGATAGCGTCGGCTGGGTGGAGGTAGTGGGCGGGGGTGCCGGTGGAGCGGAGAGTGGCGGCGATCTTGCGGGCGATGATGCCGCTTTTGCCGATGCCGGTGACGATGATGCGGTTCTGCGTGATGGCCGACCGCAGGAGGAGATTGACGGCCTGGGTGAAGGGCGCGAGCATGGGGCCATCGAGGCGGAGGGCGAGGTCGGTGAGGGCGGCGGCTTCGATGCGAACGAAGTCGGAGGGGAGGATGGGGTCTGCCGGGTTGGCGGGTGTGGTGGACATGGTTGCCGGGCCATGTCGATGCTAGCAGAGGGAGAGGTGGAGTTTATCTCGCCTGGATTGCTGAGTTGTCAGATAACTGGGCCGAACGGGAGCATTCATGGCGTCGTCCGTCTAAACTAGAAGGTGTGGCTTGGGCAACGGTGTTTGCCGGAAGGATGTTCAACGTGAAGCGAAGTGCGCTGTTTCTTGGTTTGATCGTCGTTGGGATTTCGATGCTGCTATGGGCAGGATGGCATAACCTGCGGGAGCGGAAGCTCGCGATGCAGAAGGCCCAGCAGAATCGGGTTGAACTGATTCCGGATAAGGCGGGACAGGGGGGGCAATCGACTGTTGAAGGCGAGGAGCCGCATCTGCGAGGGAAGGCTGCGCCGGGGTTTGCGCTGGTGAGTCTGGATGGGAAGAAGGTCTCGCTGAGCGACTATAAGGGGCGGCCCGTGCTGGTGAACTTCTGGGCAACGTGGTGCGGGCCGTGCAAGGTAGAGATGCCCTGGTTTGAGGAGTTCCGCAAGCAGTATGCGGGGCAGGGGTTTGAGATTCTCGGGCTGGCTGACGATGTTGACGCGGGTAAGGATGCGATTGCGAAGGTTGCGCACAAGACGGGTGTGAGCTATCCGATCCTGCTAACGGATGGGAAGGTTCAGACGGCTTATGGTGGGCTGGATGTTCTGCCGATGTCGTTCTATGTGGACAAGAATGGTTTGGTGGTTGAGGTGACCGCCGGGCTTGGAACGAAGGATGAGATCGAGGCGAATATCAAGAAGACGATTGCTTCGGGAACCGCTGCGGGGCCGACTAAGCAGATTGCGGGTGGGCTGTGATGCGGCTTGGGGTGATGCTGGCTGGTTTGATTGTGGGCTGTGGGACGCTGGTGGCGCAGATGGGGAGCCTGGATGCTCCTGCTGCCAAGCCGAAGCAGTATGTGGTGTTTGCTGCTGAGCCTCAGACATTGAAGGCTGGAGCGAAGAGTGTTGTTGAGCTGCACTTTCGCGTGATGGATGGGTTCCATGTGAACTCGCATACGCCGAAGTCGGAGTTGCTGATTCCTACTCAGGTGACGTTCAAGCCTGCCGATGGTGTGAAGGCTGGGGCGGCGGAGTATCCGGCGGGGACGAGTTACAGCTTCAGCTTTGATCCTTCGGAGAAGCTGGATGTTTATTCGGGTGAGTTTACGGTGAAGCTGCCTGTGGTGGCGGAGGCTGGGCAGCATACGGTGGATGGGGTGCTAAGGTATCAGGCTTGCGATCATGCGGCATGTTATCCGCCGAAGAGTCTGCCGGTGCAGGTGGTGTTTACGGCGAAGTGAGTGGGTGGTGTCGAGTGAGGCACGTGTGGAGTTTTGCTCGGCTGATGATGGCATGATGGATTGAGACTTGGTTGGGGGCGAGCGGGACGCGATGGACGAGTTTAGAAGGCTGACAAGGCTGCCGGCGTATGTGTTCAACATTACAAGCGAGTTGAAGGCTGCGGCTCGGAAGCGGGGCGAAGACATTATCGACTTCGGGATGGGGAATCCTGATGGTGCTACTCCGAAGGCTATTGTCGACAAGCTGATTGAGGCGGCGCAGAAGACGGCGACGCATCGCTACTCTCTTTCGCGAGGGATTCCGCGACTACGCAGGGCGATCTGCAACTGGTACAAGACGCGGTATAACGTCGATCTCGATCAGGAGACCGAGGCGATTGTGACGATCGGCTCGAAGGAAGGCATTGCGCATCTTTGCCTCGCTGTTCTGGATGATGTGGATACTGTTGCGGTGCCGAATCCTAGTTATCCGATTCATATTTTTGGGCCGGTGATTGCCGGGTCGAAGGTGCAGAGCATTCCGGTGCCGGATGCTTGCGCGGATCAGGTGCTGGCTGCGCTGGAGTATGAGCTGCCGCGTATGGAGCCGAGGCCGAAGCTGCTGATCCTGAACTTTCCGGCGAATCCTACGGCGCAGTGTGTGGAGCTTCCTTTCTTTGAACGGATAGTTGCCCTTTGCAAAGAGCTGGGGATTTATATCGTGCATGATCTGGCGTATGCCGATATTGTGTTCGACGGCTATCGCGCGCCCAGCATCCTTGAGGTTCCGGGTGCGAAGGATATTGCGGTTGAGTTTTTCACGCTTTCGAAGAGCTACAACATGCCGGGGTGGCGCGTGGGCTTCATGGTGGGGAACAAGAAGCTGGTTGGAGCGCTGGGACGGATCAAGAGCTACTTCGACTATGGGACGTTTACGCCGATCCAGGTGGCTTCGATTGCTGCGCTCGAAGGGCCACAGGATTGTGTTGCTGAGATTCGCGACAACTACAAGGCCCGGCGGGATGTTCTGGTGCCGGGGTTGAATAAGCTGGGTTGGCCGGTGGATCTTCCGAAGGCCACGATGTTTGCGTGGGCGAAGATTCCGGAGCAATATAGGGCGCTGGGGTCGGTCGAGTTCTCGAAGAAGCTGCTGGCTGAGGCCAAGGTTGCGGTTAGTCCGGGGATTGGGTTCGGCGAGCATGGCGATGGTCATGTCCGGTTCTCGCTGATCGAGAATGAGGAGCGGACTCGGCAGGCTCTGAGGGGGATCAAGCAGATGTTTCGGAATGGGTAGTATCCCCCCTCCCCTACTTGATTGCGTAAAGTCTTCGAAAATAATGAGTTGGGTCTGGACCTCCGGTGCAAAGTACTGTGTTTATTGGGGTGTGTCTGGTAAAGTATTCAAAATAAATTTTTTATAAAAAGGAAAGCCCCGGAGATTGTCCCCCGGGGCTTTCTCTTTCTCTACTGTTTCTATTTTAGCTGATTGAAGGAAATTAATTGGCAGGGCTATTTGGTTTGTTTTGAATTGGTTAGGTGGTTCTGGTGCTCGACATGCGAATTTGCTGGGGTTTCGGGGAGGTGTTGTTCGCTCGGCACGGTACCGTGGTCGAGATTACTCGTGATGGTCAGGAAGCTTGTGGTGCGTTTCTAGCAGGTGACGTGGAGGATGGCGTTGGCCTTGGACTCCTTTTCGACTAGGCGGAGCGCTTCGCTGGTTGGTACGACGACCAGTTTGACGTGACGGCGTTCGGCTTCACGTTTCACTTCTTTCATCACGGGCAACTGGCCGTGCGCTCCTGTGCCGATCACGAGACGCTCGCACTTCCAGGGGATCTTTTCTTCGATGGACAGGGGTGTGTGTCCGAACTCGTCGCGGAATCTTTGGGATGGTGCCTTCTTTCGTTTGCGGACTTCTCCGCGGTCGATTACGACGTCGTGCGTGTAGGTGTTGCCGTCGATTTGGATGGTGCCGAAGGAGAAATTGCTGAAGTGCATGGCGCCTCCTGTGCCGCTGAGTTCAGGCACTCTTCCTGGAGGTGACGGCAGAGAAGGTGGACCAGCTCTGTTCTGTCTCGCGGCTGCCGCAGTGCGGGCAGGTGGTTTTTTCCGTGTCGTGCTCGG
>DATDHL010000720.1:0-4760 GCA_036521575.1 Edaphobacter sp.
AACCCCGCAATGCCGCATGACCGCCCTCATCCAGCACTTCGGCGACACCGCCGACGGCCTGCGCCCCTGCGGCCACTGCGACTTCTGCTCCCCCGAGCGCGCCACTGCCCAAACCTTCCGCGCGCCCACCTCACAGGAAGAACGCCAACTTCGCACCATCCTCAACTCCCTCCAGGGCGCCGCCCCCCGAGCCACCGGCAAACTCCACAGCGATCTAGCCCTCGGCATCGATCGCAAGCAATTCGACGCGTACCTCGAAGCCCTCACCCGTGCCGGCCTCATCAACCTCACCACCGACACTTTCACCAGCAAGGACGACAACCGCGAGATCACCTTCAAGCGAGCCGCCCTAACCCACGAAGGCCGAATCCTCGGCCCTAGCGAACCTCTCGCAGCCCACCTAAAAGACACAGCGCCCTCCACCCCGCAAAAATCACGCAAGAACTCCTCTCCCACTAAATCCTCCACCTCCCGCAAAGCCGACAAAGCCGAATCCATCGCCGCCTACACCCCCGATCAAAAGGATCTCGACCAACGCCTACGCGAGTGGCGCAAAGCCGAAGCCGCCATAACCGGCAAGCCAGCTTTCATCGTCTTCTCCGACTCCGTCCTCAACGCCATCGTCCAGTCGCAACCAACGACGATCTCGCAACTCCTCAGCATCTCCGGCATAGGCCCCGACAAAGCCGACCGCCACGGAGCCGCCATCATCGCCATCTGCACCTCAAAGCCAATTCCCGGCGACTACGGTGTCATCACCGAACCAGCACGTCCAACTCGCTCGCGCACCAAGACCCCAGGTTCGCTTCCAATCAAGCGCGAGCAGTCAACCTCGGAACTCCCAACCGAAACCTTCACCCGCCCCCGCCCCGCCGCCTCCGAACCCACCGACACCCTCACCCCAGCACAACAAGCCCTCGACCAGCGTCTACGCGAATGGCGCAAATCCGAGTCCGAAAAGCTCGGCCTCCCTCAATTCTTCGTCCTCGGCTCCTCCACTCTCCGCAGCATCGTCCTGTCCCGCCCCCAAACTTTAAGCCAACTCAAAACCGTCACCGGCCTCCACCCCGAGAAAGCCGAAAAATATGGCCCGGCGATCATAGAAGTCTGCACCGCCTGACACCACTGAATAAGTATTCATTTCGGCCCGGATTGTGCTAACTTCCAAAACACGGAAACCATGCCCACCCCCGACGCAACTCGCCACACACCCGCCTCCATGGATTCAACCCCAACCATCGACCAGCGAGCCAGCCACTGCTTCGGCTGCGGCCCCGCGAACCCACAAGGCCTGCACCTCGTCTTTACCACCGACACCTCCGACCCCGAAATCCCCACCGCCACCACTCAATTCCAACTAGACCGCCTCCACGAAGGCCCCCCCGGCCACATCCACGGAGGCATCGTAGCCACCCTCCTCGACGAGGCCATGAGCAAGCTCAACCGCCCCCTCAACGTCCTCGCCATGACCCGCCACATGGAGATCGACTACCTTCACGCAGTCCCCCTCTACCAGCCGCTAGTCCTCACCAGCCGCCACCTCAGCCGAGAAGGCCGCAAGCTCTTCCACCAGGCCGAAATCCAGCGCACCGACGGCACTGTCCTCGCCCGCGCCAAAGGGCTCTTCATCGTAGTCGACCCAAAACTCCTCGCCAAAGTCGGCCTAACCCAACCCGAAACCTAATTTTGTATTCGCTTTCTACTCCCTACCCCCCACTCCCTGCCTCACGCCTCCCCCCAATACCCCTGATCGCGCAAAAAATACCCATCATCCCAGCTATGCAACATGGTCTTGAAGAACATCCAGACCATCCGCCCATGCCCCAACTTCTGAAATCGCCGATTCGTAGTCAGCACCTTCCCCCGCACAATCCGGAACCGAGTCCGCGCCACGCCCTTCGACAGCAAGTAGTCCTCAGCAAACAGAGCCCGCTCATTGAACCCACCCAACGCCCAAAAAGCCTCGCGATCAAACAGCATAAACATCCCTGTAGCAAACGGCTTCAGCACCGATCCCACCCGCTGCATGAAGTTATTCCCCGCATACAGAGCATCATCAAAGAAACTCCCCTGCCTGCAGGCAATACTCGTCGTCGCCAGATGCAGATTCCGTCGCCGCATCCGCCAAAGCGCCCGCCGCAACAACGTAGGCTCCGGCAGCTCCACATCGGCATCCAGAAACAGCACATACTTCGTCGTAGCCAGCCTCGCCCCGGCATTACGCCCAACCGAAGGCAGTCCACCCGGAATCACTTCGACCGCCAGCCGATCCCGAAAGCTCAGTGCAACCTCAACCGTCCCATCCGTCGAACCAGCATCGGCCACAATCACCCGAGTCGCGCTCATGCCGTCATAATCCTGCAGACAAAGCGACCTCAGCAGCCTAGGCAACATCTCCGCTTCATTCTTCGCCGGAATCACAATCGTCAGTTCAGCTTCCATCCTCACCTCCAGCGGCCATCGCACACCGCTCCGTAAGCGCAGCTTGAGCCCTCGACGCACCCGTTCCGATAAACCGCAATTGAATATTCAGCAAATTCCGACCCTCACGTCACCCGGCAGTTAACCCAAAAAGAGAAATTCATCAACCGCCAACAAAGCTGATAAACTGAAGGTTCTCGCGGTCCAACGCCGACAACACAGCTTAGAAACCGCGGCTCCCAAGGAGATTCGTCATGGCAGACCACACCACCAACGGCAACTTCAGCTCCCCATCCCTCCGTCTCAAGACCGGCCTGGCCGAGATGCTCAAAGGTGGAGTCATCATGGACGTCATGAACGTCGAGCAGGCCCGCATCGCCGAAGAAGCCGGTGCCATCTCCGTCATGGCCCTCGAGCGCGTCCCCGCCATGATCCGCGCCGAAGGCGGCGTCGCCCGCATGGCCAACCCCAAGCTCATCAAGCAGATCATCAACGCCGTCTCCGTCCCCGTCATGGCCAAGGCCCGCATCGGCCACTTCGCCGAGGCTCAGGTCCTGCAGGAACTAGGCGTGGACTTCATCGACGAATCCGAAGTCCTTACCCCCGCCGACGAGACCTTCCACATCGATAAGCATGCCTTCACCACACCCTTCGTCTGCGGCGCCCGAAACCTCGGCGAAGCTCTCCGCCGCATCGCCGAAGGCGCAGCCATGATCCGCACCAAAGGCGAGCCCGGCACCGGCGACGTCGTCCACGCCGTCCAGCACATGCGCCAGATCGTCCGCGAGATCAAGGCTCTCACCGTCCTCGGTGACGAAGAGCTCTACAACGCCGCAAAGGTCCACGGCGCACCCTACGAACTCGTCCGCATGGTCGCAAAGTCCGGCAAGCTCCCCGTCCCGAACTTCTCCGCCGGTGGCATCGCCACCCCCGCCGACGCCGCTCTCATGATGCAGCTAGGCGCCGAGACCATCTTCGTAGGCTCGGGCATCTTCATGAAGGAACGCGCCACCCCACTCGACGTCGAGAACGACCCAGTCGAGCGCGCCGAAGCCGTCTCCCGAGCCAAGGCCATCGTCATCGCCACGACGCACTTCAACGACCCAAAGATCGTAGCCGAAGCCAGCGAATCCGTCACCGGAACCATGAAGGGCCTCGCCGCCGCTGCCATCGAAGAGTCCCAGCTCATGCAAACCCGCGGCTGGTAAGCGACGTATCATCGCGTGAAAGAGAATGACAGTGACTGACCAGCGCATCGCTCATGTCGTTCCCATCTTGCCCGTCAAAAATCTGGCTCTTGCCATGGACTTCTACCGTCGCCTCGGCTTCTCCGCCCATTCGTGGCGAGACGGCGACGGATATGGCTTCCTCACCCGCGACGGCCTCGAGATTCATCTGAGCAAATCCGACAAGCTCGTCGAAAACCAAAACCCCTGCGGCGTTTACTTCTATCTCGTCGATGGCACCGCCGCAGCACTCGAAGCCGAGTTCCTGGCCGCCGGAGTCTCTCTATCGGAGCGCCTCGCCCCCCGCGAATGGAAGCAGAATGAGTTTGCCCTGCGCGACCCCGACGGCAACCTCCTGGTCTTCGGTGAAGGTATTTCTCAGACCTGAGCAGGCGATTCTGAATCGCAACCAGCTTTTTCTGTATCAAATCAACAGAGCGCGAGTCCACCGCTCCAGGAAGAAGGCCAGTCCACAGTGGCCCATCAATTCTCCGCCCTCACCTTCACAGACAAGGTAGCAGCAGTCCAGCACGAAATGGGCAGCCGCTCTGCCAACGAAAAACTCACCGAGCGCGGCCCTTCCAATGACACCTTCGGCGACTTCGAAAAAGACTTCATCTCCCGTCGCGACGGCTTCTACATCTCCACAGTCGGCGAGACCGGCTGGCCCTACATCCAGTTTCGCGGCGGCCCCGTCGGCTTCCTTCACGTCGTCGATGACCGCACCATCGCCTACGCCGACGTCACCGGCAACCGCCAGTACATCACCACTGGCAACCTGCGCTCCGATCCCCGCGCCGCCCTCTTCCTCATGGACTACCCACACCAGGCGCGCCTCAAAATCCTCGGAACCACCGAAATCATTCCCTGGAACGACGCCCCTGAATGGAAACATCAGCTCCTCATCGACGACAAAGCCCGCCCCGAACGCGTCGTCATCATCCACTTGGCAGCCTTCGACTGGAACTGCCCCCAACACATCCCTCAACGCTGGACGGTCGAAGAGTTGAAATACACACCGCTCTTCAACCGCCTGCGATCGCTGGAAGAGGAAGTCAAAAAGCTTCGTGCAGAGCTAGCCCAGGCACGTTCCGGCGCAACACCCTCGCCTCC
>DATDHL010000721.1:0-3823 GCA_036521575.1 Edaphobacter sp.
CGGGTCATACGTCCAGAGAAGCTCCTGCGAGATCGGCTGAAGACCATGGTATCGCCTTTTGCTATCTTCCCTGCAATGCCTTGCGGGCAGGTGCATAGTTAGAGGCGAGTGCCAGCGCCGCGGCATACTCTCGATGCGCGCCCGCCACGTCCCCGCGATGTAATAGAAGATCGCCAAGCTGCACATGCACTTTGAACGCAGGAGCATCATCCGACTTGGCGGAGGAAGAGAGATAGTCGCGCAGACACCGCTCAGCCAGTTCCGGGGCGCGATTGAGCAGCGTCAGGACGCTCGCCACATCGACCAGCGCAGGCCCCTTCGCACGGTCGGCTGCAATTGCACCTTCGAGCGCCGCAAAGGCTTTGTCATTCTGTCCATGCTGCTGATAAAAACCTCCGAGATCGACATAAGCCTCGGGTGCTCTGCCCGCCGCGACCGCCGCCTGAAACTCGGCTTCGGCAGTACCAAGATCTTTCTTTTTGTTCGCGATCATCCCCAACAGCCGGTGCGCCAATGCTGCCGAAAGAGGCCGAATCCGTCCGGCGATCGCATTGGCCTTATCGAGTCCACCCCCGACGATTGCGGGAGCCTCGACATAAAACTGCCCCAGGTCGCTCAATGCCTGAACGCTCACCGGATTCAACTCCACCCCACGCTCAAACGCAAGCCGTACCTTCTTCGCGATGCCGAAAGCGATCAGAGGATTAGCCTGCGATGCCTTCAGTCCATACGCTCGCCCCAGCCAAACCTGATGTTCGCTCTCGGAGGGTGCACTGGCGGTCGCAGCTTCGCACTCCCGAACCGCACCCTCGGCCATGTCCTGCGAGTAATAGACACGGCAGAGAAGTTGGCGCGCCTTTGCATCGTTAGGTTGTGCACTCAGGATAGTCTGCAGCACAGTGCTGGCTTCATCGACCCGGCCTTGCTGCAGCAGCGTGTTCGCCTGCACGTTGTCCGCATACACCCAGGAGGCCCCGCCGGTGAACACCATCAGGAGCAAAGCCAGCCGGGTCAGAATAAGACGTGAGGCAAGGGCCATAGTTATTCGACGATCTTTACGGCAAGCCCGTTGGACAGATCGCGGTTACTTGTGGCGGCTAGGGCGACCGTGTCCTTCTCGGTAAGTCCGCCGGTGATCTCAACCCGAGTCAGGGTGACCACGTCGGTGCGTACCGGTGTCCGTACCAATTTGCCGTTAACCACGCGGAAGACGAAGTAGTTGGTTGTCCCCTCGGTATGCAGGGCCTCGCGCGGTATGCTCAGCACATTGAACCGCTGGGATGTGGTCACGGTAACGGTCACGTTGGTATTCGGCAGCAGATCCCCACGAGCGTCATCCACGGTAATAATGCACTCGCCGACATTTCGTGTCCCGTACGTGATCACCGTCGAGGGAGCTCGGCTGATGTGGCCATGCCAGCTCAGGTCAGGTTTCGCATCCCACACGATCTTCACGGCCTGACCAACCGCTAGCTTGCCGATCTCCGGCTCATCAAAGTAAGCGCGCACTTGGATTCGGTTCAGGTCCGCAACATCCATCAGATCCTCGCCCGCCTGCACGAAGTCGTAGGTCGAGACCGGAATCGAGTACACAGACCCAGCCAGCGGAGACCGGATATTCACCGCCGCCAGGCTGCTTTGCGCCGCGGCAACCGAAGCCGTGGCCTCATCGACCTGCGCCTGCGCACGTGCAAGGTCGCTTGCGCCATAACGTTGGGTTGTTCGTGTCTTCAGAACATCAAATGAGGCATTCGCAGCCTGCAATCGCTGTTCAGCGGAGGCTACTTCGCTGGCCGACGCAGCGCCCTTCTGGTGCAGCTGTTGCAATGCGGCCAAATCTTTCGTGGCCTGTTGCTGCTGTATCTGTGCCCGGCTCAGATCGCTGCCCAGGATCGCGCGTTCATCCTGCGATCCGCCCTGCTGCAAGTCGTGAAGATTCGCCTCGGCCGTGCGCAGAGTAGCCTTCGCCGTTGCCAGCCGGGAGACGGCCTCCGCGTCGTCCATCCGGATCAGCATATCGCCCACTTTAACCCTCTGGCCGACCTCTACATAGATCTTCGCGATGGTTCCCGGCGCCAGAGCATGCGCCTGAAAGTACTCCACCGGTTCCACTCGGCCATTGGTCGATACCGTGCTCAGCAGGTTTTGATGATTGACCGCCGCCGCGCGGATTTCCACGGTCTCGCGGGTGAACGTGCGAATCCCTACAATGACCAGGGCGATGACCGCGAGCACGATGCCCAGCAGGACAACAGGATTTGGGCGTCTTGTCTCGATCGTCGGCATGAGGTTGAAACGTCAGTATATAAGACGCTCCCCAGCCTGAAACGAAGCAGAAGATTTCTTCTTGAGATAAGAGAACCTCTAACGATACGTTCGTCGCTCCGATGAGTGAGATTGCAGAAGAATCCCTGCGTAGTCGATTCCGGCTCAAGAGGCGGCGATATTGCCTGGCTCCGTGCGCCCGCCGCCACTCGCTGGCCGAAGATCAACCAGTTCTAATTCAAGCCCCGAAAACTGCGGATTCGTCTTTGCCTTCAACCGATAGGCAATATCAATGCGCGACCCGCGCTTCAGCTCCAGGGCCGTGCTTCGATCCACCCACTCAGCGCCACGGCTCCATCCCAGCGCGCTCAATCGCCCGGCCACGCAATTGGTTTCGATCTCCAGGCAAATGTGCCTCTCTTTGATGATGCGCACCTCAGCGCCGAGCGACACACCCCTGGTCAATAACACGGGCTCCCGATTTCCAACGCCAAACGGGCCGCACCGTGTAAGCCAGTCAAAAAACTCTTGCGTCAGATCGCTGAGCCGCAACTCCGCATCACACTCGAGCGGCGGCAAAAGCACGGACCCAGTGAGCAGGGAAGCGCCGTAACTCCGCATCCGCTCTCTCAGCTTGTCGACACGCTCCGATGGCAGCGAGAATCCCACCGCGTGAGCATGGCCTCCGAACCGCGTAAACAGAACGCCGTCCACTCCCACCGCAGCGGCATTGCCATCAACACCATGCACCCGCGTCAGCGCGTCCAGCAGATGAAAGCCCGTAATCGACCGCCCCGATCCATGCGCCTGTCCATCTTCATGCGTCAGCACAAGCGCAGGCCTTCCCGTTCGATCCACTACCCGCGAGGCAAGAATCCCAAGCACACCTCGATGCCAGTCAGTGTCATCGAGGACGATGCACTCCGGCAGAAACGTTCCATCTGCACCGCGCATCGTCTCCAACTGCGCCTCAATCGCCTCGAGCGCTCTCGCCTCTGTTGCGCGGCGCTCATCGTTCAGCCGGTCCAGCTTCTGCGCCAGTTCCATCGCTCGCGCCGCATCCCGCGTCAGAAACAGTTCGACGACATCGCTTGCAATATCCATTCGGCCCGCCGCATTGATGCGAGGTCCCAGCCGAAACCCAACCTCAGTCGCCGTCGGGGCGCGATCGGGCGGTATCTTGGCCACCTCCATCAGCGCTCGCAACCCTGCCTGTACGGGATTCCGTAGCTCACGCAATCCCAGAGCCGCAATGACGCGGTTCTCCCCCTCAAGCGGTACGGAATCAGCGATCGTGGCCAGTGCCACCAGCTTCAGAAATGAAGGAATCAAACGCTTCGTTAAGCTTTCGCGTTCAGCATCCGTCTCCGCCGCCGCAGCAAGAATGGCATGCGCCAGTTTGAAAGCCACCGCCGCTCCGCAGAGCGATTTGAAAGGATAAGGACACCCTTCCTGAGCCGGATTCACTACCGCCACAGCCTCCGGAACACCAACGGCATCATCCGGAAGATGATGGTCGGTCACGATCAAATCGAGTCCTAGCACTTTTGCCTCCGCA
>DATDHL010000722.1:0-2787 GCA_036521575.1 Edaphobacter sp.
CAGGCCAATCAGTCCGGCCTTGGAAGCAGCATAGTTCGCCTGCCCGGCCTGCCCGGTCTCGCCAACCACCGAAGTGATGTTGATGATCCGCCCCCAGCGGCCCTTCACCATCGAAGACATGACGGCCTGGGTCAACAAAAATGCGCCCGTCAGATTGGTCGTCAACACATCGTCCCAATCCTTCTTTTTCATGCGAAGCGCCAAGATGTCGCGCGTGATTCCAGCATTGTTCACCAGAATATGAACACTGCCAAATGCTGCAAGCACAGCCTTAGCGCACTCCTTGATCGATTCTTCGCTCGAAACATCCAGCGCAAACGCCTGAGCCGTTCCGCCAGCCGCCGCGATCTCCGCCGCAACCTCGCCCAGCTTCTCGACGTTCCTCGCAGCCAGCGCGACCGTCGCTCCTGCCTTTGCCAATTCCAGCGCACAAGCGCGCCCAATCCCTTGTGAAGCTCCGGTAACCAATGCGATACGACCAGCGAGAGTGCTCATGAACCTCCGGTGAAACCTTGCTCCAGAATTATACGAAGCCTTGAGGCCCAAACATCCTCAGCCGCATGACGTATCCTGAACTCCCCATGTCCGAGAACCCGAACAAGCCCTCTGAAACCGATGTCTACGCGATCCACGGAGCCGACCCCGAAGTCCTCGCCTACGCAATGGCGAAGTACTCACGATCCTCGCTGACCATGAAGGCGTCGCTCGCCGAGATCAGCGCCCAGCGAGCCGAGCAGTTCCTCAACACCTTCTACTTCCAGTACGGTCACCGCTCCATCGCGGACCTCGCACACATTCCCTTCGCCATCGAGCGCCTCAGCCTCCTCGCGGCCATCGAGCTCGTCGACGAGCAGCGCTGGGACGGCCAGGAGCGCTCCACACGCTACCAGAACTTCCGCACCTCAGGCTGGTTCACACCCGACCTCGGAACCGAGACGCCAGCCTTCACGGCCGCAGTCGAGGCCATGTTCACCGCCTACGACAGCATCGGCGCCGGAATGCTCGAGGCCTTGAAGACCGCCATCGAGCGCCCAGAGTCGATGAAGCCCGAGGCCTACGAGCGCACCCTGAAGGCCCGCGCCTTCGACGTCGCCCGCTACCTGCTGCCGCTCGCGACCAACACCTCGCTGGGCCAGATCGTCAACGCCCGCACACTGGAGACGCAGGTCTCGCGCTTGCTCACCAGCGAGTTCGCCGAGGTCCGCCAGATCGCCGAGAAGCTCCGCATCGCCGCCACCGAGCCAGCCTGGAATGTCTACCAGACATCGGCACAAGTGCTGTGCGAGGAGATCGCCTCCGTCGACGCAGCCTGCGGCGAGCGCGCCACCGAGGCCCTTCTCCGCCCCGTGAAGACGGCGCCCACGCTGGTCAAATACGCGGTACGAAGCGGCTATCTGGAGGTAAGTCGTGGAGAGCTGACAGCCGCTGCGGCAGACCTGATGGCAGGCCAGCCGATCGACCCAGCACCGGTCGTCGACCTGCTGGACGACGATGAACCCCTAGAGGTCGAACTGGCGACGTCGCTCCTCTATCCACACTGCCACTACTCCTACCGTCAGCTACGCAGCCACGTAGCTACCCTGAGCGAGACGCGCCGTGTAGAGCTGATCGGATTGGGCACCAAGCACCGCGGACGCCACGACGAGCTCCTGCGGGCCTTCAGTGCCGGACACGGCTTCCGCTTCGACATCCTGATGGACATCGGCGGCTTCCGCGACATGCACCGCCATCGCCGCTGCATCCAGCTCCTCCAGAGCTACACCGACGTCCACGGCTATGAGGAACCCACTTGCCCCGGCCAACCAACGCTAACCGAAGCTGGACTACAAGACGTCTACACGAGCGCAATGGATGCCGCGCTGGCCGCATACCGCAGGCTACGCGACAGCGGCGTCCCCGAGGCGGCACAGTCCGCCCGGTACTGCCTGCCCCTAGGCACCCGTTGCCGCTCCCTATTCAAGATGGACTTTGCGGAGGCTCTTTACATCTCCGAGTTGCGGTCGGGGGTGGCTGGGCACTTCAGCTACCGCCGCGTGGCATGGGAGATGTACAAGGCTGTCGAGGCGAGACATCCTGGGCTGGCACAACACTTCCGGATCGAGGATGTGAATGAGCCGGTTGATTTGTTGCGACGATAGTTGTATTCGCCTTTTATTTGCTTTTTTCGTTTTTGATGCTAGAATCCGCTTTGACTCACCCTTAGGAGAATTACGACGTGGCAGATGACCGTAGCAAGGCAATAGAGCTGGCTCTTTCCGGGCTGGAAAAGCAGTTTGGCAAGGGCTCCATCATGCGGTTGGGGTCGAAGGATGTTGTGCCGATCTCGGTCATTCCTACGGGTTCGATCTCGTTTGACGCGGCTCTGGGTGTGGGTGGCGTTCCGCGTGGACGAGTCATTGAGATCTTCGGGCCGGAGTCTTCGGGTAAGACGACGATTACGCTGCAGATCATTGCTGAGGCCCAGAAGTCTGGCGGTCTGGCGGCGTTTGTGGATGCCGAGCATGCTCTCGATCCTGCTTATGCCGCCAAGTTGGGTGTGGATATCGACAATCTGCTCGTCAGCCAGCCGGATTATGGTGAGCAGGCGCTGGAGATCGTCGAGGCGCTGGTTCGTTCGAATGCGATCGACGTGCTCGTGGTGGACTCCGTTGCGGCGCTTGTTCCCAAGGCTGAGCTTGATGGAGAGATGGGCGATTCGCACATGGGTTTGCAGGCCCGGCTGATGAGCCAGGCGCTGCGTAAGCTGACGGGAACGGTCTCGAAGTCGCGTACCTGCCTGATCTTCAT
>DATDHL010000723.1:0-2360 GCA_036521575.1 Edaphobacter sp.
GGACATCAAGCATCAACCGAAGGTAAGAACAAACAGCGAGAAGATCGGATATCAGAAGAAAGGCCGGCAGCTTTACGGGCCAGACTATGAACCGAAAATCGTGGCGCCGCCCGCGGTGGAAATGACGGCCTGATGGAAAGCATGGAAGACAAGGACGGTAAAACTGTCCTGTCTCCCACCCTTCCCACAGTCCTTGGAAATCACCAAGTGCGGTGATTTCACACATTCCCACCGCACGACGGCTACGAGGTTATACTGACATTTCTATTGGGCTCGCACCCCTGTCATTTCTCAAGAGCACCAACATGAAGCCCGTTCTTGAACGATTGCCCGTTTCTTCCTCTTATTCCAGCACGTTGGAGCCCTTCCTCCCTCTTTGATACCATCGACCCAACTTCATGCAAATCGTACAAGCTGTCTTTGGCGTATTCCATCATTTTGAGCTTGCACGTGAACTGGACCGGCGCGGCCACCTCTCGAAGATCTACTCTACCTTTCCATGGACGCGACTAAAACGCGAAGGACTCTCCCGCAATCTCGTCGAGACCTTCCCCTGGATCCATACCCCTGAAATGCTTCTCCTCCGAGCCGGCATCCACAACAAGATCCTTCTCGACCACCTTAGCTATCTCAACGCTCTAGGCTTTGACGAGTGGACCCTGCGCAAGCTTAGCCGCGAGCAAGCCCCCGACGCCTTCATCGCAATCTCAGGAGCCGGCCTCAAAACCGGCCGTGAGGTCCAGCGGCGAGGCGGCCGGTTCATCTGTGACCGTGGCTCGTCCCACCCCCGCTATCAGGAGCAAATCATCCGTGACGAGTACCAGCGCTGGGGTGTCAGCCGTCCCATTACCGACATCCGCGACATTCTCCGCGAGGAGAAGATCTTCGACATAGCGGATGCCATCACGGTGCCTTCAAGCTTCGCCGCACGGTCATTTGTGGAGAGCGGCATCCCGCCAGAAAAGATCCATCGCATCCCTTACGGCGTCCTCCTCGAGAGCTTCTTCCGGACGGGAGAGCCACCCACAGACCGCTTCGAAGTTTTGTTCGCCGGCTCGGTCTGCCTGCGAAAGGGATTCCCCTACCTGCTCCAGGCGTTCGCTCAGCTTCAGCACCCCGCCAAGCGACTACGTGTCGCCGGTGCACTGCATCCCGACATAAAAATGGTGCTCAATCGCCTTCCTCTCGAGCAGGTTGAGTTCCTCGGGCCAGTCTCGCAGCCGCACCTGGCAACCCTCATGAGCACGAGCCACGTAATGGTGCTGCCAAGCATCGAAGAGGGCCTCGCGCTCGTGCAAGGACAAGCGCTGGCATGCGGCTGTCCCGTTCTCTGCTCCACAAACACCGGTGGTGAAGACCTGTTCAGCGACGGTGTCGAAGGCTTCATCGTACCTGTCCGCGACCCTATGGCTCTCGCCGACCGAATGCAGCAACTAGCCGACGACCCCGCACTTCAATCCCGCATGAGCGAAGCAGCCCTTAGAAGGGTCCGTTCCATCGGAGGCTGGAGCGACTACGGCGATCAATGGGAGGCCCTGCTCAAAACGATGGTCTCGACCGAAACCTTGGTCTAAATTCCGCCACCAACGAAGTGGACCACCTCGAGCCGGTCACCCTCAGTAACGGTGGTCTTGGACCACGCCGCCCGCGGTACGATCTCGCCGTTATGCTCCACAGCCACCCGGTCGCCCTTGAGAGCAAGCTCAGCGATAAGGTGATCCAGACTTGATGGTTGCGAGAGCGAGGCAAAGGTGCGGGTCTGACCATTAAGAACAAGCGTAAGAGACATAACGCCTTAAGCGTAGCAGGTGTGCCGACTAATTCGCCGACCTCCCTAAATCGCGCGTCCTCCACTGGCGCAGGCTGTCGTTGGCCTCAGTGATCTGCTCGCACTCATGGAAGACCGTACGCCGCAGGAGCATCAGGATGTGGATGGCATCCCCATCGGCCTGCGTCGGAGGCTCATCGATAAGAAACATCCGCGACCCCAGCAGGTAATCCACGGCATTTCCCAAAATCTGAATGGCCAGACCCTGTTGAGGCGTACTGCGGCGTCGAACCACAGGCTGTGCGCCGGATACAAGATTCGGACCGTAGCACCGCCGGCCGCCGGATAAATACTGAGGATCGTTGGTGTGGGCATGACAGTCGAAACCCTCCGTCGATTCCCCTATCGGCCCCGCAACTCACTGCGTTAGAAATCTGACCGCATTAGCGAGACATGCAAGTAACCTTAGGGTTCAACTCAACAGCGTTGGTGGTACAGTCGGCGCTGAGGAGTTCGCGCAATGGCTAATTCCCTCTCTTCGATCGCTCGGCAGAGTCTGCGTTGCGGCATGGCAGGCCTCCTCGTCCTGACG
>DATDHL010000724.1:0-2436 GCA_036521575.1 Edaphobacter sp.
GGGTCAGAATGACGGCCTTTAAGGCTCTATAGCAATAGGGACAGTGCTCTAATGCAATGGGTGGCCGGGTTGCAGGGTTCGCTTGTCGATGACGCGCACTGCCTTGCCTTCGCTTCGCTCGACGATGCCGGGGCCTACGACTTTGACATTGCAGGTGATCCCGAGGGCGCTCTGGACCTCGTGGTTCAGACGCTTTTCGAGCTGCAGGAGATTTTCGCGGTTGCCGAAGGTGCGGGAGGGAGCTTCGACGAGGACAGCGAGCTCGTCGAGATACTCGGCGCCACGGTCGACGACGATCTGGTAGTGGGGCTCGGTCTCGCCGATGCGGAGGAGGACGGATTCGATCTGCGATGGAAAGACATTGACGCCGCGGACGATGATCATGTCGTCGGCTCGTCCCATGATGCGGTCCATGCGGACGGTGGTGCGGCCGCAGGCGCATCGGCCGTGGATGAGACGGGTGCGGTCGCGGGTGCGGTAACGGATGAGAGGCAACGCTTCTTTTGTAATGCAGGTGAGGACGAGTTCACCCATCTCGCCGTCGGGAAGAGGTGCGCCGGTGATGGGGTCGATGATCTCGGGGATAAAGTGGTCTTCGGCGATGTGCATGCCCTGTTTGGCGGGGCACTCGCAGGCGACGCCGGGGCCCATGATCTCGGAGAGGCCGTAGATGTTGAGGGCGACGATGCCGAGACGGGATTCGATCTCGGACCGCATAGGCTCGGACCAGGGCTCGGCTCCGAAGATTCCTACCTTGAGGGGGAGCGATTTGAGGTCGATGCCTTCGTCTTCTGCGGTCTCAGCCAGTAAGAGAGCGTAGGAGGGTGCGCAGCAGAGAACGGTGCTGCCGAAGTCGCGCATGAACATGACCTGGCGCTTGGGGTTGCCGCCGGAGATGGGAATGACGGCGGCCCCGAGGGTTTCGGCCCCGTAGTGAAAGCCTAGTCCGCCGGTGAAGAGTCCGTAGCAGTAGGCGTTGTGAACGATGTCGTGCGGGGTAACGCCCGCGCAGGAGTAGCTTCGGGCCATCAGGTGGGACCAGAGCTCGATGTCGCGGCGGGTGTAGGCCACGACGGTCGGCCTGCCGGTGGTGCCGCTGGAGGCGTGGATGCGGACGATGTTGTCCATGGGCACGGCGAGGAGGCCGTAGGGGTAGTTGTCGCGGAGATCGGCTTTGGTGGTGAAGGGGAGACGGGCGAGATCTTCAAAGGTGTGGATGGTGTCGGCAGGAATGTCGGCGAGTTTGTCGCGGTAGAAGGGGACGGACCTGGATAGCCGGTGAACGGCGGCTCGCAGGCGTTCGAGCTGCAAGGTTCTCATGCCGTGGGGTGAGAGGGTCTCGACTTTGTCGCGGATGCAGGAGATCAGGACGGACTGGCTCATATGACAGC
Organism: Edaphobacter sp.; assembly: GCA_036521575.1. Classification (GTDB taxonomy): domain Bacteria; phylum Acidobacteriota; class Terriglobia; order Terriglobales; family Acidobacteriaceae; genus Edaphobacter. The sequence continues at coordinate 1,392 of DATDHL010000724.1, forward strand.
TCCGTGGAGGCGCTGGTGTCCCGGGGAGGAAAAGAGGTTAGACGCCATCATACATGCGGAATTGGCTTGCGCCAGGTGTTTGTGGTTCGGGTGCGGATGCTCAATCGTCCGCTTCAAAGGGGAGGGTTCTGACCATGCCCTCGTAGACCTTGTATTTGGTCCAGAACTCCATATTGTCAAGATGAGGATTTCCACGGACTTCTGCGAGGAATTTGCCTATCTCTTTGTAGATGAACAGGGACTTCTTTCGCTTCTTCTGCACGGCAGATTTAGGCAGGTAGATGGTGAGGCCAATAACGATTGTGCTGATGACGGCGCCTATCAGCCCAGCAGTTGGTGCGACATCGGCGGCCAGGGCCCATAAGGCTCCTGAGGTGACTACGGTGAGAACGATGAGCAGGTTCTCGATCTTGTCGGCTTTGGAGGAATAGGACTTCAACTGATCGAGGACTTCGTCGTAGAGGCTGGAGACGGTCTCGATGCGGTCGGTAGCGGGAGCTTTGACTGGGTCTTCCATTTTGGCCTCCCAGCGGCTGCTTGATTGCACCTGATTTTACTGCGTGTCGGTTGTTGTCGGATGGTTTGTAAGAGAATGTGGGGATGGGTTCGGTACGGATGGATAAGTGGCTTTGGGCGGCAAGGTTTTTTAAGACGCGGGCGCTCGCGGCTAAGGCTTGCGAGCTGGGGAGGATTACTTCGAACCAGCAATTGGCGAAGGCTTCGCGGGATGTTCGGGTTGGGGATAGGTTGCAGGTGAAGAATGAAGGTGGGGAGTTTCAGGTGGAGGTTCTACTGCTCAGCGAGGTTCGCGGGCCGGCTGTGGTGGCTCAGACGCTTTATCGGGAGACTGAGGAGAGCAGGGTGCTGCGGGAGAAGGTCGCGGCGGAGCGGAAGGCTGCGACACAGTTTGAGTCGGCTTGGGAGAGTGGGAGGCCTTCGAAGCGGGACCGGCGGGAGATGGAGCGGTTTCGGGGGCGGTAGTAGGTGGGATGCTTCGTCGCTTTGTCTTGAAGAGTGGCGGAGCATCGATATATGTTTTGTTGCA